>CALVJZ010000027.1 GCA_944332465.1 uncultured Bacilli bacterium
AAAGTATCATCATCAAATTTATCAATCAAATCTACAAGATAATCATTTTTATAATTTATACCATCTATATTTTTACTAAATGGCTCATCATAATGAAAAATCAAATGGTTTTCATATTCATCTGGGTTATTATCATCCCATGTTTCTTTTTTAGTAAGTAATTTCAAATAATTATAATGAGTATATGTCGGATTTATATTTTTTAATAATTCATATATACTTAAAATATTATTCGTAGTTGAAAAATTTATTTTATTCAAATATAAAGTATTCTTCCTTTTTTCTAAAACGCTATATTCAAACAATGCATTATACTGTGTATTTGCTATATTAATAGTATCAACATTATTAGTAAATATTAATATCTGTTTTGTATCGTCTTTCGCAGATGTAATTTCATACATTATCTTGTATTGGTTCGGAATATCATAGCTACTTAATGGATCATCTATTATTAATTTTTCCTTATCGCTTGATATAAATTCTAAAACACAAACAGTAAATGTCATTAAATTTATTTCACCAGTGCTATATTCTTCTACTTTTCTTGGAAGTCGAATTTGAATCATTTTATTTGTTTCATCAAATATTATATCAGTCGATTTTACAGAAAATTGCAATTCAAAAGTTGAAATTAAAGATTCACTATGCTTCTTTAAATTTTCGTAAAATTTTTCTTTTTGATTTTTTAGTTCTTCAATATCTTTGTTTAACTCTTTTAATTTAGTCTTAGCAGATAAAATTATTTCTGTTTTTTCTTTATTACCCTCACATATAAGATAATTTTCTAAATTTTTAATTGTAAAATTGTTTTCAGATATAATTGATTTAACCTGTTTTACATTTTCTAATATCTCTTCGGGTTTTAATTGAGAATGTGAACTTTGATAATTTTTCACGATTTCTTCTTCTATATCTTTTATTTCAGATAGTTTTCGCTCAATCACAACTTTAATTGGCTCATCATTTTCTTTTCCACATACCGGGCAAACTTTTTCTGTATTATCTAAATAGTTATTAATTTCTTCCAAAAAGTGTTTTTTAAAATTATCTTTAATGTCTTTAATTTCCGTTGTAATTTTCTCAAGTTCTATAATTTTTCTTGCATTTTCATCAAAAAAGGTTCGGTTATCATTATTCATTGAAAATATACATTCTAAATTTTCTGCCGAAAAATTTTCAATGGCTTTTTCCGGTTCTTTTCTTAATAATTCCAAATTTTTAGATATTAATTCTGCACTTTTTTTATTTGTAATATTAAATTTTTTTAAATTACCTTTAACATCAATACTATTAATTAAATTTTCTTTTTCTTCATTTTTATTATCTAATAATACTATACTAGCGCCAATTATTATTTCATTCTTTTTATTTATAACAGATTGTTCTACTTCACTATAATCTATAAAAGAATAATTTGGAAATCTATTTTTTATATTTCTATAAATTGATGTCTTTCCTGTACCATTTGGACCAAGAATAATTTTTATTTTATCTCCTAAATCTATACTAAAGTCAGTATCAAAATTTAAATAATTAATTTCTTTAAAATTGTTTGAATTAAACATAAAAACACCTCTACTTCTAAAAAAAAGCAATATTAACCACTAATTCAAGATTAATACTGCTCATCTTATAAGGTAATTATACCATATTTCTTTTTATTTTACATAAACTTAGTATAATTAGTAACTAAAACTCAATTTTAAGCTTACTATTATGTTAAAAACACTTTTCTTAATATTTATACATATAATTATTTTTATTTAAATTTAGCCGTCTTAATACCCTTATAAATTTAATCCATGTAAGAGCTAAGTATGTCCACCCGAGTTTATGTGATTAGATATTAATATGGCATTAGGATCTCCATTAAAAGCTTCATTCGCTCTTCTTAAACGTTCGCTTCTAGAAATATTTTCATCTGTATCTTTTATAGAAACAACTGGAATTCCTAACTCTTCTAATCTTTTTGTCATATAATTAGCAGCTTCTAAGTTAAAGTCTTTTTCTTGTAAATTACCACTTATGGCACCCGGGTCATCTCCACCGTGACCACTATCAACGACGACTCCAGTTATTTTCCTCTCGTTCATCATTTTTCACCTCTACCTTAAAGTATGTGAAAAATTAATTTTGGATACAAAAGCTAAAAATGTAATTAAAAATTTATTTAAAAGTTAGTGAAAATATTAAAAAAAGTAAACACATAATAATGTGTCTACTTTTTATGAGTTATGCATTTTTTTCATATAGTGAAGCATAGTTTTCACAGTTTAATTGTGTGTCACCCATTAGAGTACATTTTTCAACCATTAAATTATCTTCATCTTTTAATGTTATTTTACCATCATCACTTACTTCGTAAGTTCCTTCTACTTTATAGTCTTCCATTTCTAAAGAGAATGTTTTATCAGCTTTAAATTTTAAGTAATAGTCTTCTTTTCCACCTCTAGTAGTATTTTGGTCAATCATAAAAACAGATTGGTTCTTTGGTTTCGCAACCCAGGTTCCGGTTAAAGTTTTTACATATTTATTAGTACAACCAACAAGTATTAATAATGGTATTGTTAAAAGTAATAATTTTTTCATTTTAATTCCCTTCTTTCTTATATAATATATTGATATCAACGGCACCATTTATACCATCAATTTTACCATCTTGACATAATTGCCACATTACATAGTGTGAATCATAATCAGTCTTATCGGTATAATGAGCAAGCCATACATCATAATCATGATATTTCCAAATACTATTTAAATATGTTTTACTACCATATAGCATGCCATCATAGCCTTCTTCTTCTACTGTAGCAAGATAACTTTCAGCAACCTTATTTAAACCAAACAAGGATAATTCCATTTCGTTAAAGTTATTATAACATTCCCAGTCAAAAGCAATTGGTAGTGATATTTTGTAGTCTTTTATTTGTTTTAAAGTCCATTCTGCTTGCTTTTTAGCTTCTTTTTCACTATCAGCATAAGAATAAAAGTAAATTCCAACTTTCAAATTGTTTTTTAAAGCTTTTTCAATATTTTTCTTAAAGTATGGGTCTAAAACATATTCTCCGCCAATACCTTTTTGAGCACCTACTCTAATCATTACAAATTGGGCACCCGCTTTTTTTACTTTTTTAAAGTTAATATCTCCTTGCCACTTGGAAACATCTATTCCTATTTCTGTTTCTTTTTCTTTGTATGTAGCAACAACATCCTTAAAATTTGTTCCAGAAACTTCTTTTGCTTCTTCTAGTTCTTCATTATCTGTTTCTTCTTTTATGACAGGCTTTGGATTATAAACATATAAGTTAAAGTTTACTCTTTCTTCATTATTACTACTATCTTTTGCGATATAAGTAAGATTATATGTACCCTCTTTATTTAAATCATATTTACCTTTTATCTTACAAGTTGGTTTATCATCATAGTTATCTGCACAAAGAATTTCTTTTTCTAAATCTATTTTACTGCCTACTTGAACACTATAACTACCTGATAGCCATACAAGAGGTTCCTCTTCATCAACAACCTCTATTTCTACTATACCTTGACGCTTTTTATCTTCTTTATTTCGATAAATAAAGGTTATCTCTTGTTTTCCAAGCTCTTCAGTATTTATTTTGGGATTAGTTTCTAACTTTCCATCAATTTTTTCAAGTAAATCTTTTACTTTTATTTTACTATATACAGCAACTTTTAAATTATCTATAGTTTTATATCCTGTTTTATCTAATTTTGGTGGAGCAGTTAAAATAATAATAACAAATCCAATTATAATAAATAAAACTCCTGAAGTAATTAACAGTGTTAAATTATTTCTTTTCATTATCTTCTCCTAATTATTTACTTTTCTTTATTATACTCTATTTCTTTATAAATTAAAATATCCACAGAACTTGTGGATATTATTTTTCATCTATAACTTCATTAACTGAAGTAGTTAACCTTTCATAAGTACTAGCCCCTGGTATAGTTAATTTAATAATGGAGTCTTTTACAATAAAGGTGTTAGGATATGAAATTATTTCAAATCTTGAGAAGAATTCTCCTGTTTCATCAATTAAAACAGGAAATTTAATTTTTCTTTTTTCAATTATTTTTTTTATGTGTTTTTTTGATTTGTTTTCTAGTTTAGGAGATAGAACAGTTAATAGAATAACATCATCTTTATTTTCATTATAATGACTATATAGTTTATCTAATTCTTTTAATTCCCTTTTACAAGCTACACAATCTGTTGCCCAGAAATGAAGAAGAATTACTTTATTTTTATAATCTTTCCATTCATAGATATTATTATTTTGATCTTTTAAAGTAAATTTACTTACTCTATAACTTTTCTTAGTTGTTTGATTATTATCTGTTACTTTACAGCTTGCAAGTCCTGTTTCTTCGTCTATACCACAATTTTCTTTAACATTCGAAGAAATAGTAAAGTTAACATTAGTAAATAAAATATAAGCTCCTACTAATATTAATAATATTCCACCTACTTTTACTACTTTATCTAAAATGTTTTGTTTTTTCTTTAAAAAGCTTAAAACTTCTCCTGTAAATAAACCTAATATTAAGAAAGGAATAATAAAACCAAGTGCATAAATAAATACTAAGATATTGCCTAGTAACATACTATCAGCACTACTTGCCATAATTAAAACGCTGGATAGTGCTGGACCTACACATGGTGTCCAGGCAAAACTAAATAAAAATCCAAGAATAAAAGCAACGAAAGGATTCATTTTATTTGGATTAATATTTAGATGTAGTTTCTTTTCTTTTTGAAGAAATTTAAAGTTAATTATTTTTAATTGAAATAGTCCTAATACTATAATAATAACTGCACCTATAATAGCAATTATAGATTTATATTCTTTAAAAAGACTTCCTATAGCGGTAAATGATATACCTAAAATAAAAAATGACATTGATATTCCTAAAACAAAAAATAATGTGTATAGAAAGACTTTTTTTCTTTTATAAATTATTTTACCATCTTCACTTTTTTCTTTAGCGTTTCCTGCTAGATAGCCCATATACAAAGGAAGTAGTGGTATAACACATGGTGAAAAAAATGAAATAAAACCTTCTAAAAAAACAGTTGTTGCTTGAACAAGAAAATCCATCTTTTACCTCCTATAAAATCCTATTATATTTTAGCAAAGTTTATTCTCTTAAGCAACAACTTATTTTAAAACATATTCTTTTTCTTTAATAATATAGCAACTATAAGTGAGACAATGACTGCTAGTAGAACAACAATTAAAAAGGCACTGCTGATATCAGATATTGGCCCTAGAGATACATTCATTCCTAGGAAAGAAGATATCATTGTTGGTATAGATAAAACAATTGTAGCAGCTGCTAAAAACTTCATCGCAATATTTAAATTATTTGAAATAATAGTTGCATAAGTATCTGTAATAGATGATAAAATATCACGATATATTCCTGCCATCTCAATTGCTTGTTTATTTTCAATAATGGTATCTTCTATTAAGTCTAAATCTCCTTCATATAATGGTAAAATAATTCCTTTAGCTAATTTTTCAAGAACAGCATCATTTGCTTTTAAGGATGTCATAAAATATACTAAGGTTTTTTCTGTTTCTAATAGTTCAATTAAATCTTTATTTTCTGTAGACTTTTTTAACATTTTTTCTTTTTGTTCAATAGCATTGTTAACTTCTTTAAGTGCTTTTAAGTAACTAGATGCACTTTTTAAAAGTATTTGAATTAAAAATCTTATTTTTTTAGCAGTTCTAAAATCTTTTACTCTATTACGTTTAAAGTCATTTAATAAGGTAGTCTTTTTTACAGTTACAGTTATAACATAGTTATTATTAGTAATAATGATACCCAATGGGTAAGTTTTATATTTGTTATCTTCTTCTATATAAGGTATATCAATAACTATTAAAGTGGCATTTTCTTCTTGTTCTACTCTTGGTAATTCATCTGTATCTAGTAGTTTCATAATTAATTCTTTATCTACACCAGTACGATTTGCAACTTTATCTATTTCGTCTTGTGTTGGAACAATTAGGTCTATCCAACAGTCTGCAGTCATCTTTTTTACTTTTTTTAGTTTCTTTTCCACTGAACTTGTTTTATATATTTTTAACATAGTACCACTCCCTTCTTTTTTGCTTGCTATAGTATAACATATTTTTCTGTTTTTTTAAAGATTTTCTAAAAAAAAGAAGCATTAATTGCTTCCTCCTAGTTTTACATTTACAGTATGTTCTTTACCATTTCTGATATATGTAATTTTAATTGTATCTCCTGCTTGATGTTGATATAATTCATATCTTAAGAAAGCAGAATCTTTTACTTCTTTACCATCTATTTTAGTAATTACATCTCCTGTTATTAGACCAGCATCATAAGCTCCAGAACCTTTTTCTGCTTGAACTACAACGACACCTTCTGTAATATTTCTATCAACGTTTATTTGGTTTCTATATAAACCTGTTCTATCATTAGCATTTACCATAGATACACCAAGTACTGGCCATTCTATTGCTTTTCCTTTTTCCAATGATTCAATATGATTCATAGCATATTCAATTGGTATAGCAAAGCCCATTCCTTCAATTTCATCATCTACTAGTTTTAAAGAACATACTCCTACAACTTCTCCATTAACATTAAGTAAAGGTCCTCCACTGTTTCCTGGATTAATAGAGGCATCAAATTGTAATACTCTCATTACCCAGTCACTGCTTGAAGTATTTGAAACACTTACAGAAACCATTCTATCTTTTCCAGAAAGTATTCCTGAAGTAACAGTTCCTTGATATTCTTCACCCATTGGTGTTCCTACTGTAAATATTGTATCTCCAAGTTTCATATCCTCACTGTCACCAATGTTTGCTACTAAAGTGACATTGCTTTTATCTATTCTTAAAACTGCTAAATCTAAGTATTCGTCACCACCTAATATTGTAGCTTCTGCTTCCGTAGCATTAGACATTGTAACTGTTACTTTACTAGCATCTCCAACAACGTGTTGGTTAGTTAAAATATAACCATATTTATCATCTGTTTTATATACAAATCCTGATCCTGTTGATACTAAGTTATCGTTTTCATAAGATGAAACCATAACAACGGCATCATATACTTTATCAACAGCAGCTGCTAGAGAATTTTTCTCATATACTTGTGTATCGTTTCTTGTTACAACAGTATTGTTTGTACCTAAAACTTCACTGATTAAAGGAGTCCATTTAAGTAATGCAAACATAATTACGCCTCCAATAACAAATGAAAAAACAATTAAGAATATGAGTTTTGTATTTTCTCTTTTCTTCACTCTTCGTCTACACTCCTTTCAATTCCCGCTAAATCTTTCCAATTTTTAGGGAATCCCATCCTGTTTAAAACTTTTTCTATTTTTATTGATGTCAAATTATAATCTAGTGTTGCGATAACATTTTCTAATTCATTTGTCATATTTTTAAAATCTTCAGTTGTTAACATTTGACGCATGATAATTAGTAAAGCAAATAAATCAGATTTACCATATATATATTCTCCATTTTCTTTCGGTATATCTAATACTTGATGATAAATTGTATCATCTATCTCTTTTTGTGTTCTATTTTCATATAAAATATCTTCGTGTGCACATAGATTTCTATAATTGGCAAGAATTGGTAAGTATACTAATAGGTCTTCGACATCAACATTATAAACTTTGCTTATTTCATGTTGGTCTTCTGGCTTTAGGATAGAAAACATTTCACTGACGATACCAAATGATAATACTTTTACTAAAATCCATAGAGGGATATATCCATAGTTAGATACATAGTGTAAGGTTGCGGAATGTTGTGAACCATTAACACGTATTTGACGTTTCATCTTTTTTAATAAATCATTTACTTGACGTTGTTTTGCTGGATCATGAGTAAAGTTCTTTGCTCTTAAGTAATCTCTTTCACGGTATCCATATTTTTTAGATAATTGATAAGAAGTAATAGACTTTAAGTTGTTTTCAATTACTAATAAATACTTAAAAATGACATTACGAAAAGAACGGTCAAATAGAAATAAACTATATAACTCTTCGAAAGTTGTTCCAGTTATAAATTTCTTTTCTGTTTCTGACTTATAAAATAGATGGCGATATCCATTTAAAAAGAAATAATTTTCTCTTAAAAGAATTTGTTTAGCGTATCTTTCATCATGAATTACCATTCCTTTATGTTTAAATATTTCAATCTGTTCGTCTAAGTTTTTAAATTGTTTTTCTATCATATATCTCACCTATTATTGATTATATCATAAAGTACTTTGAAAAGTATGAAGTTTTTGTGAATTTTTATGCTATAATAGAATAAAATCTTTCAAGGAGGAATCATTATGCCAGCTAGTGTTGCTCATGCATATTTTGCAAGTGATGTTTATGATACTTTATCTAGTGAATTAAAGAATAAATTATCTTTAAGTAGATTACGTATGTTTGGGCAAAGTACTGATTCTTTTTTGTTTTATCGTTTGTTAAGATTAGGTAATTATAAAAAAATTCGTAGATTACAACATATTTCACATACGAAAAAGACTAGAGATTTCTTTATTACATTAATTAAGTATATTAAAGAAAATAATTTAAAAGATGATATAGATACTTGTTCTTTTCTTTCAGGATTTATATGTCATTATGCCTTAGATTTAACAGTACATCCTTATGTCTTTTATAAGACTGGTTCTTTTCATAAAGATGAAAAGGAAACATATAAATATAATAGTCTACATACTTTGATGGAAGTTTATCTAGATAATTATTTAATCTGGGATAGAGAAAAATCTAGTCCATATAATTTTCCTATTGCTAGTTACTGTTTTGATTTAAGTAAATTTTCAGAGTCTTTAAATAAGACTATTCGTCATACCTTTAAAAATGTATATAATCTTGGAGATGCTGATATAAAATATTATGAGTCTTTAGAAGATATGAAGTTTTATATTAAGAACTTTAGAGAAGATAAGTTAGGTATAAAAAAGACATTATATAAATGTATAGATACCTTTACTAGTAAAAAAATTATGAGATTTGAATATGTTAGTTATCATGTTTCTCTTGATAATAAGAAGTTTGATTTTTTAAATTTCCATCATCATATATGGAGAAATCCTATTAATTATTCTATGACTAGTAGAGAATCTTTTTATGATTTATATTTGAAAGCTTTGAAGTTGGCGAAAGGATTAATAGAAGACGTTTTTTCATATTTAGATGGTAAAGATGTTAATTTAGAAAAATTATTTTTAAATTTAAGTTATACAACGGGACTTGATTGTGATATAAAAAAGAGAATGAAATATTTTGAATTTTAGGCTCTTTTTTTGTATAATTTTTTTATTTATTCTCACAATAATTTTAGGTGAGGAATATGTTTTATAGATATGAGATAAAAAATAATGGAGTGGAAGATATTCTATATTTATATTTAACAATGAATTATGAATTTTCTAAAGAATTAGTAAATAATAGTAATGATAATGAATTAAAACGTAGAACTAATAATTTTATTAAAAATAATGGTATTAATTTTAAAGGAGGCAAAATATATTTAGTAGTTGATGATATTATTGTTAAAGCTTTTGAAATATCTAGGGAGATAAATGATGAAAAGTTGTATACTCAGAAGTCTTTTAATAATTTAGAATTTATGGTTACTTTAAAAAACGATGATAATTCCATAGTAGAAATAACTTTAGAAGAGTTTTTACTAGGGGCATTAGCAACTAATATGATACCTAATTTATCATTAGATGTGTTAAAGGCAATGGCTATTTTATACCGTGGATATGCATATTTAGAAATGGATAAAAATAAAGTAGTGAATGCTGTTAATGACTTTTTTGTATATAAACCTATAGATTATTATAAATTAGCATTTGCTCCTATATATGATGAAGTAGTAGCAACCTTACGAGAAGCTATTAGACAAACAGATTGTATGTTTTTAACTTATCAAGATCAATATATTTATCCTTTTATTCACATTTCTAATTTTGGATGTACTTTAAAAGATAAACGTTTTCCATATTTATCTAGTGTTTCTAGTCCCTGGGATTTAATGTCACCATTTTATGTTGATAGTATAAATTTTAATTACGAATTCTTAAGTAAAATTTTAGGTTATATAGTTTCTAAAGATAGTGAATTTAAAATTTTAGAGATTTCTCCTTATGGTAAGGTTTTAAAACTAAGTGTTGCTGGTAATATTATTGATGGTAGAAAATTTATAAGACTTTTTCACTTAAAGTCACAATTTTTCTCTATTATTGTTAATACTAATAACATTGTAATTGTTACAAGAGGTTTTGGTGATGCTTTAGGACTTAGTTTGTTTGGCAGTTCGCAGTTAGCTGATAATGGGTGTAGTTATGCTAATATTTTAAATTATTATTTTCCTAATACAAAAATATGTGAATATGTAAAAGAAAAAACTTCATCAAATATATGATGAAGTTTTTAAATACTATCTTTTAGAGGTTGTAATACTTTGTCCGCTTCTTTATACATTTCTAATGTACCTGTTAAATACTTTATATAACTATCAACACTTACAGTGAAATCTTGTAATTCATTATTATTAATACTTGATGTTATATTGTTAATAGTATCTAAAGATTGTTGTAATTGAGTAATTAATGCTTCTACTTGTTCATATTTAAGTTTTCCTATCATTCACCCAACTCCTCTACTTTAGGTCTTTTAGCTAATTCTGCTTGAATTATTTTGGATTTTTCTACTACAGATTGTTTATATTCTTCAACTTTTTCAATGTTTGCTAAATTACCTTGATTTGGCCAAGATTCTTTCATAATAGCAAGACATTCAAACACTTTATTTATAGCATTTACATAAGCATTATAATCCATACTATACCTCCTAAATTAGAATAATTCTAGATCCATTTTTTAAATCTGTCTCACGGACTGTTTTATTAACGTCATAGACCTCTCCTGTTTCCATACTGTAAAAGTTACTATCTTCTTTGACAATATAGGCATTATCTGTTAGTTCTATAAGACCTTCTTCTATTAGTTTTTTTACTGTTCCTATCTTTTTATTAATAGGAATATATAGGTCATAAGTTTTTTCAATTAAAGGAATTGATAGTTCTATTAATATTTTATTTTTATTCATATCATTTCCTCCTTAATCTTCAATTAACCATTTTGTTAAACATGCTTTACCTTTTATTATGACATAACCAAAGTTTGGTTCAACTTCAGCGCGAAGTAATCTACTATTTGTAGTAACTTTAAGAGTAAATTGATTAGATATTCCATTACCAAACCAAATACCTTCTGAAAAGTTTACATTAGATTTTAACCATGGTTCATAACTCATTGTCTTAATACTGTCAATAGTGTCTACGATAATAAACTTAACATTGCTAACAGTTTTTACTTTGTCTAATAATTCAGTTACTTTAGTTTTATCAGTGGCGGCTGTTTTATTTAAAATACTATTTATGCCTGTTATCATACAAATTTGAGTTTTAGATGTATCAGTATATAATGAATCAATAGCATCAACAATTTGTTCTCCTGATACATATTTACTATTACCAATTTCTTTTTCATTAATTAAAGAATTACCATCAATAACTGTGGTTGCGATGTTTTCTTTTGTTTGTAACATACGAATAAATGTTTCTAAGAAATTTACATTTGAAGATATATCTTCACCAGTCATAACAAATATACCAGAATTTTCCAAATTGATAAAGTTTGTTTCCAAAGACTCTTTGTTAATTCCAACTGGGACAGCTATTATACTATGGAATGTAGGTAATAATAATTCTGTTGTTACTACTTCTGGTAATGTAGGAATTGGTTTAGCCTTATATTCACATATATCTTGTAATTTATCACAGATAATTTTAACAAACTCAGTTAATTTTTCTTCTTTATAAGCATAAGCAGTTTGGAATTCATAAATTCCATCTAGACTAATTAATCCACGACCATATACTTTAGATGGTTCTTTTTTTCTTACTCCCGAAATAACAGTTCCATAATCACCAGCATCATTAAATTGTAATACGACATTTTGTTTAAAGTTTTGTCTAAGTCTATAACGAACAGTATTAGGTCCACTAGTACTTAAAATAAAGACAACACCATATTTTAAACAGTCTCTTGTAATTTGTCCCATTAAATCTTCATAATCTGGATATGTATCTACAAAACCTTCTACATTGTTAATCATAACTACAATTAGTGGGATTTGTTTTCCACCATGATTAATGTAAAAGTCATAAGAACCATTATAATCAACAAATATTTTTTTGCGTTCTTCAATAATTTGAGTGATTAACTTGAATAAGTTTTCTATTTTTTCTTTTTGTGTAGATAATACTACGTCACCTACATGTGGAGCATTTCTGAACATAGTTAGAGTTTCTGCTCCAAAGTCTAAAATGTAGAAGTTTACTTCTTTAGCGTCATGCGCAACAATTGTAGAATAAATGATACTTGATAACATTAATTCTTTACCACTTCCAGCACTACCAAAGACGATAGTGTTTCCTTCTTTAGAAATAGGTAGAGTTAAAACATTTTGTTTTTGGTTATCTGGATCATCATATTCTCCTATTATTGGATTGATATTATTCTTTTCTTCTTTATAATTATACTTTTGGCGTAGATTTTCTACATAGATAACATTAGGTATTCTAGGTAACCATAATTGTGGTACAGAAACATTTTCTTCTCTAGCTGTTGTGACAATATAGTTAACTATGTTAGTTATTTCTTCACCTTTAGATTCAATAATTATTTCTTCATTTTGTTTTACATCATAAGTTTTTAAATTATTTCCTAGGTTATCAATGAAATTAACTGATTGGTCAACCTTTTTCTTTCTTTTTTCGGTTGGATAATATTGTGCTCCTGCCCAAGCAGCTTGTCCTAAAGCAAATAATTCGTTATATCCGACTTGTAGATAGAATCTACCAGGATTCTTTAAAGACGCTGCATCAGGACATTTAATCATGTCCATACTATCAGACTTATCTTGGACTTTTAAACATACTCTAAATTTAGAGTTTGACCAAATTTGGTCATTAACAACTCCAGCTGGTTTCTGGGTTGCTAAGATAAGGTGGACTCCTAAAGAACGTCCAATACGAGCAGTAGAAATTAACTGATCCATGAATTCTGGTCTTTGATCCTTTAACTCAGCAAACTCATCACTAATAATGAATAAGTGTGAGACTGGTTCTTTTACTAAACCTTTACGATATAGTGTTTGATATTTATAAATATCAATTGTACTTTCATTTAAGTTGTCTCTTGCAGCATTAAAAGTTCTTTGACGTTTTCTAAGTTCACTTTGAATTGAAGCAAGTGAACGATTCATTTCTATGGTATCTAAGTTGGTAATTGTACCTGCTAAATGTGGTAATTTAATACCTGTTTCTTTATTTTCAAAAGCTCCGGTTAAACCTCCACCTTTATAGTCAATTAAAACAAATTGAACTTCATATGGATGATAATTTAAGGCCATAGATAAAATATAAGTAATAATAAATTCTGATTTACCAGAACCAGTCATACCAGCTATTAATCCATGTGGTCCATAGAATTTTTCATGTAAATCCAATTTAAATAGTTCATGATGTTTATCTACTCCTACTGGTGCTGCTAAAGACTTGGTTGGATCATTTGATTTCCAACGATTTAAAATGTTTAATTGATCAATCATACCAACATTATACATTTCAAGGAAACTTAAGCTTCCTGGTAATCCTTGATTTTCTTTAGATATATCAATTGGTATATTAGCAAGTATTTTACAACATTCATAAATATTTAAACTTGGGTCAAAGTCAGCAGTAAATTCTTTTTGTTTATTAGATACTAATTCGTTTTGGAAAACACCAGATTTTTTATCACCAATACTAATAAAAGTTCTACATTCATTTGGAATATTTACTAGTCTTGGACTGATAACTATTAAACTGAAACCAATGTTTAATTCTAGTTCACAGACATCTTTAATAAGATCAATGTCACGGAATTCTTTATAATCATCAGTAATAATCATATAGTATGGTCTATATTTCGTATAATCTAAGTTGTTTAGTTCTCTTTTTCCGTCCGTATCTTTATATTTTCTAGCTTGTATTTCTTGTTCTAGAGCTAGTGATACTTCTTTTGCTTCATCTAAATTGGTTGCAAAATAACGAATAGATTTATCATCACTCCAACAATGTGGT
>CALVJZ010000028.1 GCA_944332465.1 uncultured Bacilli bacterium
TTATTTACAGAAAAAGTAGTTTTATATGGTATTGAACTAAATCCATTATTAAGTTTAATAATGATAATTATTTGGATAAAAGATTCCTATTTAGCAAAACAACGTTTAACAACAGATTTTATTACTCCAGCCTATATTATCTTAAACCATATAATGTATCCTCTAAATACTTACTATACAATTGTTTTATTAATTATATGGTCATTTACTAATATGGATAAAAATAAAAAGTATCCAAACATCATAAGAGTATGTTTTTATCTAACTTGTTTATGGTTATATGAAACAATCTTTTCTAACTTCAATAGACTAACGGTCTTTACAATACTAGGTTACTTACTAACATTATTTTTAATAACACAAACTATTATTAAGAAAAAGGAAAAAGAATATGCTAATATCTTAGAATACTTTGGTACTATTATTTTATTTGCTATTGCCATAGCACAATATAAAAACCAACTAGATGGTATTATCTTTGTAACTTTCCTTTTACTAACAACAATATTATCTTACTACAAAAAAATATCATCATTATTTTATCTAAGTATTATCTTTATTTTAATCAATATATTTTCTTTAACGATAGAATTTTGGACAAGCTTACCTTGGTGGCTATATATTTTAGTTGTTGGAATTATCCTAATTATATTCGCAACTAATAATGAATTACAAAAGTCCGTCAAAAAGCAAAAAATATTAGAAAAACTAAATAACTATTTTAAAGAATAGAAGGGAGTATTTATGCAAGAATCATATAAAAAATCTTTAAAAGAAGTATTAGAAGAATTAAATACAAGTGAAGATGTAGGACTATCTTCAAATGAAGTAAAGAAAAGATTAGAAAAGTATGGTCCTAACGAATTAGTACAAAAAAAGAAAAAAACGATTCTTAAAATGATATTAGAACAACTAACAGATAAAATGATTATTATCTTATTAATTGCTTCTATTTTGTCATTTATATTAGGAGAAAAACTAGAAGGATTTGTTATTTTATTTATTATTGCTATTAATGTTTTAATAAGTGTGGTTCAAGAAAAAAAGGCAAGTGATGCTCTTGAAGCATTAAAAAATATGAATGCTCCTCATTCTTTAGTTTTACGTAATGGTAAAAAAGAAGAAGTTATGGCTAAAGACTTAGTTCCAGGAGATATTATTTATTTAGAAGCAGGTAATATTATTCCTGCTGATGTACGTTTTATTAAAGAGCATGAAATAGAAGTAGATGAATCTGCTTTAACTGGAGAAAGTATTCCTGTCGATAAAGATTCTTCTTATGTTGGTGTAAATGATGTTCCTCTAGGAGAAAGAAAAAATCAAGGATATTCATCAACTATAATTACAAATGGTACAGCAGTAGCTCTTGTAGTTGGAACAGGAATGAATACTGAAATAGGAACGATTGCTAAACTATTAGATACTGATAATACAGAAACACCCCTTAAGAAAAAATTAAATCATATTGGAAAAGTCTTAAGTATTTTAGGAATATTAGTAAGTATTTTTATCTTTATTTTAGGACTATATCATGGTCAAAACTTAATTGATATTTTAATGATTTCTATATCTCTTGCTATATCTGTTATACCAGAGGGATTACCAGCAACAGTAACAGTTGTTATGGCCCTAGGTGTTGAAAGAATGGCTAAGAAAAAAGCACTTGTAAAACAACTACCAGCAGTTGAAACACTAGGTAGTGCTACTGTTATTTGTAGTGATAAAACAGGAACTTTAACGGAAAATAAAATGACTGTTGTCGAATATGAAACAGCTGATAGCTTACTTTCTGGAAAAGAAAAAAATATAGATAAATTAGTAATGTGTGGAGTCCTTTGTAACAACGCTAGTCTTATTCAAAATAAAGTTCAAGGAGATCCTACAGAAGGAGCACTATTACTATTTGCTGAAAAAAATAACTATTCAGTAGATGAATTAATTAGAAATAATCCTAAACAAGAAGAAAAACCCTTTGATTCAGATAGAAAATTAATGACTGTAATTTGTAAAGATGAAAATAAAAAACTAACATCTTATACCAAAGGAGCTGTAGAAGAATTATTAAAAAATTGTTCTTATGCTTTAATTGGTAATCGTAAGAAAAAACTAACAGAAGAAGATAAAAAAGTAATCTTATCTAAATGTGAAGATATGGCTAATAATGCTTTAAGAAGTTTAGGTTATGCTTATAAAACTACTAAATTATCTAAAGATGAAGTCGAAAAAGATATGATTTTCCTAGGTATAACTGGTATGATAGACCCTCCAAGAAAAGAAGTATTATCTTCTATCAAAAGTTGTCATGAAGCCGGAATCAGAGTCATTATGATAACTGGTGACCATAAAGCAACAGCAGTTGCGATTGCTAAAGAACTAGGTATATATAAAGAAGGTGATTTAGCAGTTAATGTTGAAGAATTCCATCGTATGACAAGAGAAGATTTATTAAAAAAATTACCAAAGATTAGTGTCTTCTCTAGAGTAAGTCCAAAAGATAAATTAGATATCGTAAATGCCTTACAAGAACAACATGAAATAGTAGGGATGACAGGTGATGGAGTAAATGATGCCCCTGCTTTAAACACTGCAGATATTGGAATTGCCATGGGTAAAAATGGGACAGATGTTGCTAAAGACGCTGCTGATATGTTGCTTTTAGACGATAATTTTTCAACAATTGAAGTTGCTATTAAAGAAGGAAGAAGAATCTATCGAAATATTGAAAAAGTAATACAGTTTTTACTAACGGGAAATATTGCTGAAGTACTAACCATTTTATTAGCCATGGTCTTTAATCTTCAAACTCCGATATTAGCAGTTCATATCTTATTTGTAAACTTAATTACAGATACATTACCAGCATTAGCTTTAGGGGTAGATCCTGCCAATAAAAATACTATGAAACATCCACCAACTAAAAAGGGTACATTATTTGAAAAAGGTATGATTGGAAATATTATCTATTATGGAGCACTATTAACAATATTATCATTTGCCGCTTACTTTGTAGGAATGCGAGATAGTTATGAAACTGCTATTACTATGACTTTTATTACTTTATGTTTATCACAAATTATTCACTCTCTAAATCAACATTCAAATACTATATCAATATTTTCCAAACATCATCCTAAAAACAAAGTACTATATCTAGCCATGTTTGCATCTCTTGCAATCCTAGTAATAACAGTCTTTACACCAGGATTAAAAGATTTCTTTAGTATCGCCCCATTAACAGTAACAGAATGGTCAATTACTATAGCTTTATCTTTTGTACCACTACTTGTTTCAGAATTAATAAAACTTTTTGCCCCAAAGGAAGAAAAGTAGTCAAAAGTGTCAAATTTGACACTTTTTTAATTTTGTGGTATAATACGCTAAACAATGAGGGGGTAGTTTGTATGAGTAATAGCGCATCAGGTTCTTTTGTGGTTGTAAGTGATTTCCATGCTGTAAAGTGGCCTTTACAAAAAGTAAAAGAACATTATATAAAAGAATATGATAAGGTTTATATTTTAGGAGACGTAACAGACCGTGGTGAAAATGGTCGTGGTAAAGATGGTATTAGACTATTACAAGAAATAAAGGAATTATCAGAACAATATCCAGAAAAAGTAGTATACGTACCAGGAAATCATGATAGTTTTGTTTATTTATATGGTACAACTGGCGATTTATCAGCAAAAAACTGTTTAACAAGAAATCATGGTGAAGACACAATTAAAGATATTGAAAATATGCGTCGTAATAATCCCGAAGCTTTAAAAGATTTATTAACTTGGTTAGGAAATCAACCATTACAAGTAATGCATCAATATAATGGTAAAACCTATGCTTTAGCTCATGCATTTTTCAATGATTTAATATATTCTCTTAATCCGGATTTTAACTTAAAAACTTTAACAGCAATCAAAAATCAAACAGCACGTAATCTTGGAGAACAAATAATATGGTTTAGAAAAAGTGATAATAGTTATAATCCAGAACATGTGCCAGCAGATGTAATAGAAGTAGTTGGACACACACCTGAATCAGCTCGTGAAGGATATAATCTTGACTTAAATAATAGTCGTGGTGGCAGAACAAAGGTTATCTGCGTTGATGGTGGAATCGTCTATGAAGATAATATGTTAAAATATGATGGCGGACAAAGTGAAGTTCGTACTGTAAATGGATACCATCAAGATACATCATCAATGATAGAAGACCCTAATTTATTAGATATCATAGATGCTACTTCATTTGAGGATTATTCTACTGTCTTAGAAGCTATAAAAGAATCTGCTATAAAGCATGGAGTAGAGCAAGCAAGAATAGTCTTAACTGAAATAGCAAATGCTAATGATGATTGGTATATATATGTTTCAAGAGATAATCGTGATGCTATGAGAGCAATGGGTGATGATCAAATAAGACTTATGCTAAATAGTATTGAAAGACCATATGATGAAACAAGTGATACTGTAAATCGCTTTTTAGCAACACTATATGATAACGATGCTGAATTTAAAGTAATAGTTGATTATCAAGCTGCAGAAGAAAATAAATCAGCAAGTGAAATGCTTAATCCACCAAGGCAAAAAGAAGATACAAAAGTCTATGGAAAAACAACATCATATTCTATGCCAATTTATAGTTAAAATTAATTGAGACTTTAAAGTCTCTTTTTTATCAAAATAATTAGCACTCTTACTTGACAAGTGCTAAAAGTAGAGTATAATTAACAATTGAAGGGGTGATAATATGTATAATAATTATGAAAATGAACAAGAAGAAAATGTTCTAGAAAAATATGGACGAGATATCACAGCTGAAGCTAAAAAAGGTAAAATTGATCCTGTTATTGGTCGTGATGATGAAATTCGTAGTATCACCAGAGTATTATCAAGAAAAACAAAAAATAACCCTGTTCTAATAGGAGAACCAGGTGTTGGTAAAACTGCTATTGTTGAAGGACTTGCTTTAAGAATAATAAAAGGTGATGTGCCATCTAGTTTAAAAGATAAAACTGTCTGGGAACTAGATATGGCTTCTTTAATAGCTGGTGCTAAATACCGTGGTGAATTTGAAGAAAGACTTAAAAAAGTTTTAAATGAAATTAAGAAAAGTGAAGGAGACATCATCATGTTTATTGATGAGATTCACATGATAGTTGGTACTGGTCGAACCGATGGAGCTATGGATACATCTAATATCTTAAAACCAATGCTTGCTCGTGGTGAAATTCACGTTATAGGAGCAACAACTCTAAATGAATATCGTCAATATATAGAAAAAGATGGCGCTCTAGAAAGACGTTTTCAAAAAATTATTGTTTCAGAACCAAGTGTTGAAGATACAATTACTATTTTACGTGGATTAAAAGAACGTTTTGAAATTCATCATGGTGTAACAATTCAAGATAAAGCCTTAATTGCAGCCGCCACACTATCTAATAGATATATTACAGATCGTTTTTTACCAGATAAAGCAATTGACTTAATAGATGAAGCTTGCGCAACTATACGTGTACAAATGGATTCAGTTCCTTTTGAATTAGATAACTTAACTCATAGGATTATGCGCTTAGAAATTGAACGTCAAGCTATTAAGAAAGAAAAAGATGAGATATCTAAAAAACGTCGTGAAGATATTGATAAAAATCTTGAAACTATGAAACAAAAAGAACAAGAATTAACAACTGCTTGGAATAAAGAGAAAAACTTAAATGAAGATATCAAGAAAAAGAAAAAAGAAATTGAAGAAGCAAAATTTAAGTTAGAACAAGCCGAAAATAATTACGACTTAGAGCAAGCTGCTATTCTTCGTCATGGAACTATTCCTAAATTAGAAAGTGAATTAGAAGACTTAAATAAAATCGAAAAGAATAAGATTCTAAGTGACACAGTAACAGAAGATGACATTGCGAAAATAATTGCTAAATGGACTAATATTCCTGTTGCTAAACTAATAAGTAGTGAAAAAGATAAATTACTACACCTAGAAGATAACATGAAAAAACGTGTCATGGGACAAGATGAAGCTCTAAAATTAGTAAGTGATGCTGTTATTAAATCAAGAAGTGGTATAAAAGATCCTAATAGACCAATTGCTTCATTCTTATTCTTAGGACCAACTGGTGTAGGAAAAACTGAGGTTGCTAGAACTCTTGCTTACGAATTATTTGACGATGAACGTCATATGGTAAGAATTGATATGAGCGAATATATGGAAAAATTCTCTGTTTCTAGATTAATAGGTTCTCCTCCAGGTTATGTTGGTTATGAAGAAGGTGGCCAATTAACAGAAGCCGTAAGACGTAATCCTTATAGTATCGTTTTATTCGATGAAGTTGAAAAAGCTCATCCAGAAGTATTAAATTTATTACTACAAATTCTAGATGATGGACGTGTAACTGACTCCAATGGTCGAACAGTCGATTTCAAAAACACCATTATCATTATGACTTCAAACCTTGGTAGTGAACATATCTTAGATGGTAACACAAGTCAAGTTATGCAAGATGTAAGAGAACATTTTCGTCCTGAGTTTATTAACCGTATTGATGAAGTTATTATCTTTAATCCATTATCAAAAGCCGCTATTAAAGATATCTTAGATAAAATAATCCAAGAAATTGAAGTTAGATTAAAAGATATAAATATAAAAATTAATCTAACAGACAACGCTAAACAACAATTAATTGATGATGGTTATGATATTAACTATGGTGCAAGACCTCTAAAAAGATTAGTATCTAGAACCATTGAAACAATGTTATCTAAACTAATAATCAGTGGAGAAATTAAACCAAATGATACGGTAACAATAGACTATCAAGATAATAATTATAAAGTAACAAGTATAGAAGGTAAGTAAATCTTACCTTTTTTTCTTGTTAAAATATGCTATAATAAAAGAAAAGAAATGAGGGTAAGGTATGGGAAAGAAAATAAGTGGCATAGAAGTAAGTAAAATATTATATGAAGAATTAAGAAACTATTTATTAACCAGAGAAAGTCCTATTCATGTCGTTGATATTTCTATAGGAGATGACTTTGGTGGACAAATGTATTCCAAAATGAAACAAAAGAAGATATCAAAAGAAACAGGAATAGATTTTGATAGTATTCATTTTACAGGTATAAATAAAGATAAATTAGAAAGTTACCTTGAAAAGCTTAGTAAAGATCCTGAAATAACAGGTATTATGCTTCAATTACCATTACCAGGTACTTTAAAAGATTATGAAAGAGAAATACTTGATAAAATATCTCCAACTAAAGATGTAGATGGACTAACAACTTCATCCATTGGCAAACTAGTTCTAGGAGAAGATACATTAATACCTTGTACTCCAAAGGGAATAGAAACACTATTGCATGCCTATGATGTTCCTTTGGAAGGTAAAAAAGTTGCTATAATAAATCGTTCTAATATCGTAGGTAAACCACTTGCTCATTTAATGTTACAAAATAACGCAACACCAATTATATGTCATTCCAAAACAAGAGATTTAAAGGAAGTAACTAGAGAAAGTGATATTGTTGTTGCAGCTTTAAATAAACAAGAAGCAATTACTGCTGACTTCATAAAAGAAGGTGCTGTCGTTATAGATGTCGGTGTTCATCGTAATGAAGAAGGTAAAACAGTAGGTGATGTTGATTTTGCTAGTGTTTATGAAAAATCTTCATTAATTACCCCTCCAACTGGAGGAGTAGGACCCATGACTATTTGTATGTTAGCCTATAACTCAGCAAAAAGTGTCTATGGCAAAGAAGTAGATGAAGTTTTACAACAAGGTATAGAAAAAGCCAAAGTATTAACAAGATAAAATAAAAGGAGAAAATAATTATGAAAACATTTATAAGAGGTTTTTTAACAACTTTATTAATAGTAACATTTACATTAATACCATTAGTAATGTATGTTGAAAAAACAATTAATGAAGACTTATTAGGAGCATACTTAGAAGATACAATTTCTGATAATCTAAAAGAAAATATGAAAAGTGAAGAAGTATTTGACTTAACTGAAGAAGAACAACAAGCCCTAGAAGAAGAATTTGAAAATAATGAATCATTACAAGAATTTGTAAATAAGTATAAAGATCAAATCTTAAAAGATATAAATAGTTCTGAAGTAAATAAGGAAGATATTAACTTTGAAGAAGACGTTAGACAACTTTTACTAGATAATAAAGAGTTAATCGAAAAAACAACAGGTAAAACTTTAACAGATGAAGAATATGAAGAACTAATTGATAAAGAACTAGAAAAAGAAAACTTAAATATTGCCTATGAACAAATTGTAAGTGGAGCTAAACAAGGTCTTAATGAAGATGAACAACAAGTACTACAAGGATATCAAACTCTTACTTCAGAAGAATTTATAATAATTGCTTCAATTATTTCCGTAGTTGCAATTATCATAATAGCTTTACTTAAAAAACCATATTATAAATGGATAGTAAATTTATCTATTGCTGGTATAGTATCTGCTTTATTAATATCTTTAGTAGCATCTGCCTTAGCTTTAGTTATTAATACAGTTTTAACTTCTAACAATCTTTCTTATCTAGTATCTGCATCTCCTATGTTAATTACCTCAGGTATAATGATATTAGTAAGTATTATTCTCTTAATATTAAATAAAGTTCTAGATCATACTAGGAGTAAAAAACATGCTGTTTCCTAAGTTTTTATCACCCTCATCAACAATTGGTATCACAGCTCCATCATGTGGTGTAGGAGATGATATTCCATCTTTTGAGAAGTCTTTAGAAACATTAAAAAAAGAATATAAAGTTATTGAAACAGAAAGTGTTAGAAATAAAGGAAGAGTATCAACAAATTCCCTAAAAAGAGCAAAAGAACTTGATGAATTAGTAACAAATAAAGATGTTTCTATGATACTTTGTGCCTCAGGTGGAGACTTTCTTTTTGATATGTTAAAGTATGTAAACTGGGATAATATCAAGAAAAATTCAAAATGGATAGTAGGTTATTCAGATCCAACCTCACTTTTATACTACATCACCACAACTTTAGATATCGCAACTATCTATGGTGTAAATGCTGGTAGTTTTGACCAAACACACTTACATAAATCTCTACAAAACACCTTAGAAATATGGAAAGGTAACCTTCTAGAACAACATAGCTTTTCCATGTATCAAAAAGAAAGAGTAGAAGGTAGTGATGGTTATAACTTAACAGAAAAAGTTTTCTGGAAAACACCAAATAAAAAAGTCTCTATTAAAGGTAGATTAATAGGAGGTTGCCTTGACTCTTTAAAAGATATTATCGGAACTCCTTATGATAATACCAAACAATTTATTGAAAAATATAAAGATGATGGTATAATTTGGTACTTTGATATTTTCGCAAGAACTGCTGAAGAAACATATTTAACACTTTATCAAATGCAAGAAGCAGGCTGGTTAAAGTATTGTAAAGGAATAATTGTAGGTAGAGTTTGTTTTCCAAAATGTTTCTATGAAGATTTTTCATATGAAAAAGCTCTTACCGAATTATTTCCTGATTTACCAATTATTATGGATGCTGATATTGGACACGTTCCTCCTAAAATGACTTTAATAAATGGTGCTATAACCGAAATTAAATGTGAAAATGGAAAAGGTGTCATAAAACAACAAATATGATATAATAGTTCAAAAGGAGAAGTAGCTTATGTCTGAAGAAGAATTAGAAAAGACTGGAATTTTAAGAGATATCATTAGTAAAGAAGATGAAGAAGAAATGACAATAAACGAAATGATAGAAGAATTCCTAGAACAATTAGACTACTTAGATATAGAACAAAATAAGAAAAACAAATTAAAGTTTCTAGCTAAACAAATACAAGAAGAAAAAGACGAAAAAGCTAAAGAATTTTTATTTAATCAATTGAAAAAGATAGCTAACGAATAGCTATCTTTTATAGTAATTGAATAATTTCTTTTACTAATTGACTAGACTTATATGCCGCAATAACTTCAAAATCTTCCTCTCCATCAGAAAAATCCGAAATAGTACGTAAAGATAAAAATGGAATAGAATTAAGTTTCGCAATATGACCAATAGAAGCACTTTCCATATCAACAGCATAAGCACCAGTTGCCTCATATATATTATCTCTCATTGTACTATCTGTAACAAAGGAATCTCCACTAGCAATAGGTGCTACAAAATAGTTAGTAACCTCTAAATTATCTAAAGCTTGTTCTGCTAGATGTATTAATTTAGTAGAGGCTTGCACCTTTCCTTGTTCAGGAACACTATATTCCATAATTCTTGAAGGTAAAAAATCATGATAAGTAACATAACTAGATATAATAACATCCATAATTTTAACTTTGCTTAATAAACTACCAGCACATCCTGAATTAATAATTAAATCAACATGATAGTTAGAAATTAAATATTGTGTCATAGCGCCACTATTAACTTTACCAATACCTGAACGACAAACAACTAACTTTTTATCTTGAAATTTACCTGTATAAATAGTCCAAATTTTATCTTCTTTTAGTTCTAAAGAAAACATTTCAATAAACTTTTCAACTTCTTCATCAAAAGCACCAATTACTCCAATAATCATAATATCACTCCTTATCTGTCAAAAGCATGTCTAGTATATCATAGATTTAACTAGAATACTTTAAAAATAAAGAAAAATTTGATACAATTATTAACCAAGTAGGGAGGTCTATAATGCAATATTTTGATAAATTTTATACTTATTTAAGCGAATTAACCACAATAGATAAAAGTTATATTACTTTAGTTTTTTCAACTTTAATTATTCTTCTTTTCTTTACTTTTTTGAAAAAAATAGGTCGTCGTGCCATTAGAAAGAAAATAGAAGGTAGAAAAGAATATTTTATTAATCAAGCAATTCAAATTATCTTAAATATATTAGAAGTTATTTTCTTACTATATATTTGGAGTGAATATATTCAAAATATTATGACCTTAATCAGTGTTACATCTGCTGCTATGACAATTGCCTTACGTGAACTTATTTTAAACTTTTTCTGTGGAATATATATCAAAATGAAAAGACCATTCCAAATAGAAGAGCGAATTGAAATAAAGGGAATATGTGGAGATGTAATTAATATTACTTTATTAAACTTTGAAGTCTTAGAAATTTCTAATAAAGAAGAACATGGTCAATCAACTGGTGTTATTGTTACTTTCCCAAACTCTATAGTTTTTTCTGAACCTGTTAGAAATATTAATAAAGGTTTTAAATATGTCTGGGATGAATTAATGGTTAAAGTACCTCTTGACTGTGATTTAGTAAAAAATAAACAAGAATTATATCGTATTGTAAATAATATTGAAATTATAAAAAATATACCAAAGAAAATGAAAGCTCAATTAAATGAACTAGATACGCAAAATAGAATCTATTTTAATAAATATGATCCAACAGTATACACTAAAATTGTGGATGATCATATTGAGTTAACTATTCGTTATTTAATGCATCCTAAAAAAGCACGCTATGTAGAAAGTGTTATCTGGAATAAAATATTAGAAGGTTATAAAAATAATAAAATTGATTTATTTACAGGCACAACAGAAGAAAGCTAAAGGCTTTCTTTTTCTTTATAAATTTTACGATTTCCTAAAAGTCTTTCATCATTAGGTAAATAAGTTAAGGCAATATCTACAAAATAAACAGCTTGAGCATATCTACCTAAATAGTATGCACAAATTGATAGTAAATCATATATAGTTTGATTCCAACTAAATACTTCATTAATATAAGTTTTTTCATGACTTTTAATTTCTAAAGCTAAAAAACATAACTTTTCAGCTTCTAAATAATTACCAAGTTCATATTCTAACAAAGCTTTTTCAACATAACCATCACGTAAATAAGGCGCTTCTTTGATTGCTAAAAGATACCAAGCTCTAGCTTCTTCATAATTTTTAAGTGCTTTATAACATCTACCAATAAATCTCATTGAAGCACATCTTTCATCTTTCCATCTAGCACTAGGTAAACATAAATGCCTCTTTAAGGTTTTAATTGCTTCTTCCCATCGTTCATAATACATATATTCTCGTCCTAAATAATGCATATTGCGATCATCATCAGGAGCTTCTTTTACAGAAAGTTCTAATAATGGTAAATAACTACTTCTTGATTTACTACTATCAGGATAATGCTTTAAGATGATGTTAGGACAAGTAATAACATTTTCACTACCTAATGAATAAGAAAGAACTTCATGAACGGGATGACACCAAGAATATCCCTCACGCTTATGAATCTGATTTAAATAAAAACTAACAACAGGTTTATCATTACTATCAAGATTCCAATGGTAAGTATATTGACACCTTGTAGTATCTTTTTGCCAAGCTTCTTCTAATATTTTACGCCAACCAGGAACAAAGACTTCATCTAAGTCAGTACAAACACAAATATCACAATCACTTGGTACTAATTTTAAAGATAAATTACGAGCTACATCAAAGCGCCAAGGTTCAACTTTTTTAACCTGTACATGACAGCCCATCTCTTTTAATAAAGAAACCGTGTTATCAGTAGAACCAGTATCTAAAACATAAATATCATCTGCCTCACTCATAGATTTATACCACTTTTTTACATATTTTTCCTCATTTTTCGCAATAGCATAAACACATATTTTCATAAAATCACCCAATTAACTATATGTAAAGAAATGTTAAAAAAGTAAAAAAAACAAGTCAGCCATACCATTTTGTGATATGATAAAACAAAGGTAGGAGGCTAGTATTATGAAAGCTGTCGCAATTAAAGGCGTAAAAGAATTTGAAATAAAAGATATTGAAAGACCAACTATTGATCATGAGAATGTTGTTATTGAAGTTAAGAAAACAGGAATCTGTGGATCAGATATTCATTACTGGGTAGCAGGTGAGCCAAAAGGACTTGTCATGGGACATGAATTTAGTGGAGTTGTTAAAGATCCTGGAAATAGAACGGATTTAAAAGTAGGAGATAGAGTAACTGCATTACCAATTTCTCCATGTGGACATTGTGAGGCATGTATCTCAGGAAATCCTCAATATTGTCCAGAAACTTGGACTTATGCTGTAGGACTTTCTCTAACAAACCCAGGCGGACTTACTAAGGAGACTAAAGTAAGAAGTGATATGGTTTTAAAATTACCTGATTCAGTATCTGATGAAGAAGGAGCTATGGTTGAACCAACTGCAGTTGGACTTCATGCAATTCATCTTGCTGATATCAAAGTAGGTGCTAAAGTTTTAGTAATTGGTGGAGGAATCATCGGTTTAGTTAGTGCTATGTTTGCTAAAATGGAAGGTGCAAGCTATGTTGCTTTATCTGAAACAAATAAAGCACGTGGAGAAAAAGCCGTAAAACTTGGCGTTGCTGACGAATGGTTTGATGCTAAAGATACTAAAATGGTTGAAAAAGCACTTCAAAAAACTAATGGAGGATTTGATATTGTCATTGAATGTTGTGGAAATTCTCCTGCTGTAGGTTCATCATTAATGACTGTAGAGCCAGGTGGAACCGTTGTTTTAGTTGGAGTGTCACTTGGAACAGTAACAATCCCAACTGTTGTTGGAGTTATGAAAGAATTAACTATAAAAGGTGCTATCGGATATACCAAAGAAGAATTCCAAACTTGTATTGATTTAATTGCCACTAAAAAAGCAGATGTCTTTAAATTTATAGATGATATTGTTAGTTTAGAAGATGTTCAAAAATCATATGAAAGATTAACATCTGGAACAGATGATGCTGTAAAAATTTTAGTAGATCCAAACAAATAAAAAAGTTCTCAAAAAAGAGAACTCTTTTTTTATGGACCAGTTGGACCAGTTTCTCCGGTCGGACCGGTAGGACCCGTTGGCCCAGTAGGACCGGTTGGACCTTCGACACCACTTGCTCCAGTCGGACCAGTAGGACCTGTAACACTAGGACCAGTCGGACCAGTTTCTCCAGTCGGACCGGTAGGACCTGTAACACTAGGACC
>CALVJZ010000029.1 GCA_944332465.1 uncultured Bacilli bacterium
GAGATTGATTGCTATTTGTTCTGTTTTTCTATTTACGTCTCTTAGGGGATTAAATTCTACTAGGTCGTATGATGTTATTTGGTCTAGGTGTTTTAGTATTATTTCATTTATTTTCATAGCTTCTTCTTCGTTTATTCCATCAAATTCTGGTATTGATACTCCTGGTGCTACTTCGGGATCAATTAAGTCTAAGTCATAGCTTATATGAATTCCTTTAGTTTTTTCTCCGGCTATTCTAAAGGCTTCTTCTACTACTGCTTCGATGCCTTTTTCTTTGATATCTTCAGTTGTGAAGACTGTTAGACCAGAATATTTAATGTTGTCTTTTTCCCAGTCATCAATACTTCTTGCACCTACAACTACAGCTTTTGCTGGTTGAATAATGTTTCCATCATGGAAATATCTTAATTCAGGACATTTCCAACCTGTTATAGCAGCAAGTGGAAGTCCATGGATGTTACCACTTACAGTTGTTTCAAATGTATTATAATCGGTATGCGCGTCAAACCAAATTATACCAATGTTTTCATGAACTTTAGCGCTTGCTAAGGCACTAGCAACAGCGATAGAGTGATCTCCTCCAATAGTTATTGGAAAGTATCCCTCTTGTTCTTTTTTTACTATTTCTTGATATAGTTTAGTATTAAATTTATCGATTTCATATTCATTTTTTCTTCTATCAGATAAATTTCTACTTTTAATAATATCTTCACTTTGAATTTGTTGATAACTTTCACCTTGATAAAATCCTTGTAAGTCATTCATTAGTTGGACGGGTCCTAAATGTGCTCCGTCTATATGTACTCCTAGGTCGCTTCCTGCGCCTACTACAAATGTTTTCATATTCTTCACCCTCGTTATCATTTTAGAATAAATAGGGTGATATATCAAGAAAAAGTCTTTTTTTTTACGTTTCTTTACTGTATAATTATCTTGGGTGATTAAGGTGAAGAAACTTAGTGAATTATATCCTGGTGTAAGTCAGGATGCTGATATAAAAAGTATAAAAATTAATTCTCGTGAATGTGAAGATGGTGATTTATTTGTTTGTACAATGGGTGTAACTGCAGATAGACACGATTTTATAGATGATGCCGTTAAACATGGAGCAAGTGCTGTTGTTGTCAGTCGTGATGTAGGAGATGTAGGTGTTCCTGTTGTAAAGGTTCCTGACACTAATCGTGAGCTTCCATATTTATGTCAAAAGTTTTATGATTATCCTGATCAAAAGATGAAAGTGATTGGTATTACTGGTACAGATGGTAAAACTTCTACCGCAACAATTATTCAGACATTAATTGGTAGTGATTTATGTGGTTATATAGGTACTAATGGTAGAAGTTGTGCTAAATTTACGGGTGATAATCCTAATACAACTCCTGATAGTCATTTACTATATTCATATATGAATGAGTTTTTAGATTGTGGTTGTCAGTATGTAGCGATGGAAGCTAGTAGTGAAGCGTTTTTTAGAGGAAGACTACAAAGTTTTAAATTTGATGTTAGTGTTTATACAAATATTACTTCTGAACATTTAAATATTCATGGTACTTTTGAAAATTATGTTGCTTGTAAAGAAATGCTTTTTAAACAAACTAAAAAAGATGGTTATTGTGTTTTAAATATGGATGATCCTTATTTTGAACAAATCAAGAGTGTTTCTAATGGACAAGTTGTTACTTATGGTATGAATAAAGATGCTACTTTACAGATAGTTAGTTATAAAGTATATCCAAATCATACTTTAATTAATTTTAAATATCGTGATGAAGAAATAGAAGTAGATAGTCCTTTATTGGGAGATTTTAATGTTTATAATTTAGCAGGTGGCCTTTTAGCAGCGTTATCGCTTGGTATTCCAATGGAAAAAGCTTTATCACGTATTCCAAATATTAAAATAAGTGGTAGACTTGATATGTTAAATACTAATACACCATATTATGTTATGGTCGATTATGCACATACACCTAATGGAATTACAAAGCTTTTGAATTTTGTACATACATTAGATATTAATCGTAGTATTGTAGTAATTGGTCAAGCGGGAGAGAGGGACTATATTAAACGTCCACAAGTAGGTGAAGTTGTCGTAAAAAATGCAAGTTACGCTATATTTACATATGAAGATCCTAGAAGTGAAGATCCTAAAGATATTTGTGAAGATATTATTAAGACTGTTAAAGATAAATATCAAAACTTTGAAATTGTTCTTGATAGAAGAGAAGCAATACAAAAAGCAGTTGATATGGCTAAAGAAAAAGATATGGTTTTAATACTTGGTAAGGGTAATGAGACTTATGAAAAGTTAAAAACAGAAACAATTTATTTTAATGATGAAGAAGAAGCGTATCAAGCTGTTGCGAATAGAAAAATAAGAGAAGGAGTTACTAATTAGTTAGTAATTCTTTTTATTTTATGTTATAATTTTTTAAGGTGATTACTTTGAAAAAGAAAGTTATTAAAGGACTTATTGTTGTTTTATGTATGTTAAGTATTTTTCTTTTTTCTACTGATAATTCAAGAGAATCTACTAGTAAGAGTAATCGAGTTATTTTAGGAATTACTAATTTATTTCATAAAGATTTAAGTAATAAAGAAAAGGAAAAAATAATTGATATGTTTTTTGTGCCTATTAGAAAGATGGCACATTTTGGTATATATTTAGTATTAGGAATTAGTTTAATTAGTTTTTTAAGAGAGTTTTCTATTCCTATTTTAAAATTATTGTTACTTTCTATATTTTTAGCATTTTTATATGCTTGTAGTGACGAAATTCATCAATTGTTTGTTCCAGGTAGAAGTGGACAGTTTAGTGATGTTTTACTTGATACTTTAGGAGCAAGTGTAGGTATATTTATATATTATTTATTGTTTAGAAAGAGGTTAAATTATGAACAAGAAGAAAGAGTTGGCTAAAAATACAATTATTATATTTTTAGGTAAAGTGTGTACACAGTTAATATCTTTTTTATTACTTCCTTTATATACTAGTTATTTAATTACAGAAGAGTATGGTTTTGTAGATTTAGTTACAACATATGTTACTTTAATAGTTCCAATTATTACGATGGAACTAGAGATGAGTGTTTTTAGATATTTAGTAGATTGTCGTAAAGATAAAGATGAGAAAAAACGGGTATTTAGTAATAATTTTATTATTTTATTAGCATCTTTAGGTATATTTATTGTTTTATATTTAATTGTTAGTTGTTTTTGGAAGTTTGATTATAGATATCTTATTTTATTTGATATTGTTATTTGTACTTTTTCAGGTAACTTTTTACAAATTGCTAGAGGAGTAGGTAGAACTATTGATTATGCTATTAGTTGTATAATTACAGGTGTTAGTACTATTTTACTTAATATTTTATTAATTGTGGTCTTTAAGTTAGGTGCTTTTGGAATGATTACTTCAATGGCAGTTGCGAATGGACTTGGAGCAGTTTACTTATTTATTCGTCTTAAGATGTGGCAATATATTGATTTTAAGAAAAAAGATAAAAAGTTAATTAAAGAGATGTATAAGTATTCTATACCTCTTGTTCCTAATGGTATTAGTTGGTGGATAGTAAATGTGTCTGATCGTACTATTATTACGGCTATATTAGGGGCAGCTGCAAATGGTATCTATGCAGTTAGTAATAAGTTTCCGACTATTTTATCTAGTTTATTAGGAATCTTTAATTTATCTTGGAGTGAGTCGGCTGCTTTACATATTAATAGTCCAGATAGAGATGAGTTCTTTTCAGATGTTTGTAATACAATGACTAAATTATTTACTTGTCTAGGAGTTGGAATGATTGCGGTTATGCCATTTGTTTTTCCACTTTTAGTTAATCATAGTTATGATGAAGCATTTTATTATATTCCTATTTTAGTACTTGGTTCTGTTTTTAATGTAGTTATTTGTTTATATAGTGCAGTTTATATTGCTAAGAAAATGACTAAACAAGTTGCTATGACTTCTATTATAGGGGCAGTTATTAATTTAGTTGTTAATCTTGTGTTAATTCGTTATATTGGTCTTTTTGCAGCAGCTTTATCTACAGCTATTTCATATTTTGTAATGATGATGTATCGTCATTTTGATTTAAAAAAGTATATGACGATTACTTATGAAAAAGGTTTAGTTATAAAGACAGTACTCATTTTTGTTTTTGCTATTGTTTTATATTACCAAAGAAATATATGGCTTGATTTAGTTAGTTTAGTTGTTGTTGTTATTTATGCTGTTTTAATGAATAAATCTTTCTTAAAAGCTAGTTACCAAACTGTATGTGGTAAATTTAAGAGTTTAAAAGCAAAATAATTCGACATAATAAAACATATAATCTGATAGGTGATTATATGTTTTTTTCATTATTTTCTATTTTAAAAGATTTACTTTGTATTACAGGTTCTTATTCTAATGAAGTGTTTTTAGAACCTTTAAGTAGTGAAGAAGAAGCGTTATGTATTAAGAAAATGGAAATGGGAGATAAAGAAGCACGTAATAAATTAATTGAACATAATTTAAGATTAGTGGCACATATTGTTAAAAAGTTTGATAGTAGAAAGTGTGATACTGATGATTTAATTAGTTTAGGTACAATAGGACTTATTAAAGGTGTAGATAGTTTTTCTAGTAGTAAAGGTGTAAAGATTACAACTTATTGTGCAAGATGTATAGAAAATGAAATTTTGATGTATTTTAGAAGTAATAATAAGTATAATAAAGATGTATCTATAAGTGAAGTTGTGGGATATGATAAAGATGGTAATGAAACTTTAATACAAGATGTGTTAAAAGCATCAAGTCCTGATTTTGTTGAAGATATTAGTATTAAAAATCATATTATATTGTTAAAAAAATATATAGAAAAACTTACACCTAGAGAAAAAGAAATTATAACTAGAAGGTATGGTTTAAATAACAGAGAAGAAGAGACACAAAAAGAAATAGCAAAAGAGTTAGGAATATCGAGAAGTTATGTATCGAGGATAGAAAAAAGAGCTCTTACTAAAATGCTTAGAGATTTTATAAAAGATAGACAGTATGATGAATATTAGGTAATAGACAAAGATAATGTAATTTAGTATAATGATGTAGATGAGAGTGTGAAATGGGTATGGTAAGTAGTAATGGAAGTAAAAAAAATTATAAAATAAGTAGAAAAAGCAGAGTTAAGAAAAAGAATTTAGCACAAATTAGATTGCGTCAGTTTTCTATTGTAGTTTTTTTATTTGTCTTGGGAGTATGTTTACTTTCTTTATATAAGATGATCTTTTTACCAAGAATAGTTTTAGAAGGTGAAAGCGTTGTTGAAGTTCCATATTTAGGCAAATATAAGGAAGATGGGTATTTATCTAGTTATCAGGGAAAAGATATTACCTCTAAGGTAAAAGTAAAGGGTAAAGTTAATTATAAAAAGATAGGGGAATATACTATTACTTATGAAGTTAGTTATCATGGTAGAAAAAGTAGTAAAACAAGAGTTATAAAAGTAGTTGATAATAAAAAGCCAAAGATAACTTTTACAGGTGATAATAAAAAGTTATATGTGTGTCCTAATACTAAGTATTTATTTGATGATTATCAAGCAGTTGATGATTATGATGGTGATATAACTAATAAAGTAAAAGTAGATGAAGAAGAGAATAGAATGCGATATGAAGTTAAGGATAGTTCGGGTAATAAGACTGTAAAATATCGTAAAGTTTTTTATAAAGATATAGAAGGACCAAAGTTAACTTTAGATGATTCATTAACTGTAATGTTAGTAGTTGGTGATGAGTTTAAAGATTCTACTTATCAAGTAGAAGATAATTGTAGTAGTGCTAAAGATATAAAAGTAACTATTTCAGGTAAAGTTGATACAAGTAAAGCTGGCGAATATGAAAGAGTTTATAAGGCTAAAGATAAGTATGGTAATGTTACTAAAGTAGTGCAAAAGATTAGTGTTATGGAACCTAGTAAACAGGGTGTTATTTATTTAACTTTTGATGATGGACCTAGAAGTGGAACTACTGATATTATTTTAAATGTGTTAAAAGAAAAAGGTGTTAAAGCAACATTTTTTGTTACTAATAGTGGACCTGATGATTTAATAAAAAGAGCTTATGATGAAGGACATTCTATTGGTCTTCATACAGCAAGTCATGATTATAGTGTTGTTTATAAGTCAGTGGATTCATATTTTAATGATTTAAAAGCAGTTTCAGATAGGGTTTATAGGATTACAGGTGAAAAGTCTATGTTAATTCGTTTTCCAGGAGGGTCTAGTAATACTATTAGTAAGAGATATTCTGTAGGTATTATGAGTACTTTAACTAAAGAAGTTTTAAATAGAGGATATCGTTACTATGATTGGAATGTGGATTCGAGAGATGCTGAAGGTGGCAAATTTAGTGCAGATGAGATAGCTTCATTTGTTACTAGTAATCTTTCTCATGATAGAGTAAATATGGTTTTAATGCATGATATTAAAGTAACAACAAAAGATGCGATTGGTAAAATAATTGATTATGGTAAAGCTAATGGTTATAGGTTTGAAGCTATTACTAATTATACAGATATGGTTACACAAAGAGTAAATAATTAGACTAATCTTTCTTTTTCGTGTATAATGTTTGGTAGGTGATGTTATGGGTATTTTTAAACCTACAATGTATAAAAAGAATATATTTGATATAGACTATAAAAAACTAAAAAAAGAAGGCATTCGTTGCCTTGTTTTTGACTTGGATAATACTTTAGGATTAATTGAACATGAAAGATGTCCTCGAAATGCTAAAAAGTTAATTAAAGAGTTACAAAAAGATTTTATGATATTTATAGCTTCTAATAATAGTTATAAAAGAATAAAACCATATATGGAAGATTTAGGGGTAGGTGGAGTAGCTTGGTCTATGAAACCATCTACGAGAGGACTTCGCAAAATAAAGAAGGAATATAATCTTAAGAAAAAAGAAATGGTTATGATAGGAGATCAAATAGTTACAGATGTACTTGCTGGTAAAAGGTTTCATATTATGACGATTTTAGTTGATCCACTTGGTAAAAAAGATTTAAAAATTACAGGTCTAAATAGATTTTGGGAAGATAAAATCGTAAAACGTTATGAAAAACGTGGAGAGTTTAAGAGAGGTAATTACTATGACTAGTGAAAAGAAATGTGCGGGTTGTGGAGTAGTGTTACAAGATGAAAATGTATTACAGGAAGGCTATACGACGAGTTTAGAAAATGATATATGTCAAAGATGTTTTCGTATGAAAAACTATGGTGAATATCAAGCAGTAGCAAAGTCTAATGATGAGTATTTATCTATACTAAAAAGTGTTGGGGAAACTAAAGATTTAGTTTTATATATTACAGATTTATTAAATATAGATAAAAATATTGAAGAAGTTAGAAGATTAATTCCTAATAAGATGATTTTAGTTTTAAATAAAAAAGATATATTACCAAAATCAGTTAAAGAAGAGAAATTAATTTCTTATTTTAAAAATTTAGGTTTAGATTTTGAAGAAATAATAGTAGTTAGTGTTAATAAAAATTATAATATAGATTATTTATTAAAAAGAATTAAATATTATCAAACTAGTAAAAATGTATATGCAATTGGTCATACAAATGCTGGTAAAAGTAGTTTAATTAATAAGTTAATTAAAAATTATAGTGATAAAACACAGGAATTAACAATGTCTCCACTTCCTTCAACAACACTTAGTACAGTTACTATAGAGATTAATGATTATTTGACACTTATTGATACACCTGGTCTTATAGATAATGGGTCTATTTTAAATATTGTAGATGCTAAGATGGTAAAGAAGATATCACCACTTAAAGAGATTAAACCACGTACTTATCAAATTAAGAAAAATCAATCTATTATTATTGAAGACTTTTTAAGAATTGATTATGTAGATGGGGTTAAAAATAGTTTTACTTTGTATGTTTCTAATTCTTTAAAAGTAAAAAGGTTACTTAATGCTGCTAATCACGAAGATTTAAAAGAATTAAATAAAACTAGTTATGATGTGGTTTTTGGACAAGATTTAGTAATTTCAGGGTTAGGTTTTATAAAGATGGTTGATAAGTGTAATATAGATGTTTATTTAGATAAAAATGTAGAAGCGTTTTTACGTAAGAATTTAATATAAGAAAAAACAGTTTTTATTGTTTTTTCTTTTTTGTTATGATAATATTTAATTATTATAGGAAGTGGTTATATGTATTGCTCTAAATGTGGTGCTGAAGTAGGAGATAATGTTAAATTTTGTCCTAGTTGTGGCAGTAGTGTTAATGGGGTTCTAAATGATGGGAATATGGTTAAATTAGTAATTAGAAGACCTAAAAAGTTTTTTGGTTGTTTAGTTCCATATAAATTATTTATTGATAAGAAATTAGTTGCGAGTATTTCTAATGGCGAAGAGCTAAGTTTTGATGTTTTAGCTGGAGAACATGGATTAGTTTGTGATGTTTGGAGTGCAACTAATGAACAAAAAGTTAATATAGCACCAGGTACTAAACGAGTTGTTTATGAACTTCGTTTAAAGATGGGCTTATTAAAAAATAAATTTGAATTTATAGAAATTGAAAAGGAGTAGATAATATGTTTTGTAGTAATTGTGGTCATAAGTTAAATGAAGGTGAAGCATTTTGTCCTAATTGTGGTCAAAAGAAAGAAGATAGTACTAATTTAGGTTCTTCTAATCAAAGTACTGTTAATGGAAGTGGTGTAGTAAATTCTAAAGCAGGAACTACTAATACGATGGCAATTCTTTCATTAGTCTTTTCAGTATTAGGATTATTAATTGCAGGACTTCCTCTAGGAATTATTTCAGTTTGTTTTGGAGCAACTGCTTTAAATCATCTTAAATCGTTTCCAGAAGAAAAAGGAAAAGGTCTTGCGATAGCAGGTATTGCTCTTGGAGCTTTTGATATTATAGCTGTTGTTATACAGTTGCTTGTTTTAGCTTAAAAGGATTTATATCCTTTTTATTTTGCTTTAAAAAATGTTTATTTTATGATATACTTAGTAATGTCTTATGGGAGTGGTGTCAATGAATAATGAACTTGCGAATGAAATACGTAGTAAAGTTGATATTGTTGATATCGTTGGAGAGAGAATTCCTTTAGTAGCAAGAGGAAAAAATTTCTTCGGAGTTTGTCCATTTCATGATGATTCCAATCCTTCGTTATGTGTATCGCGTGAGAAACAAATTTATACTTGTTTTTCATGTCATGCTACAGGTAATGTATATACTTTTTTAATGAACTATGAACATATAGATTTTAAAGAAGCACTACGCTATTTAGGAGAAAAGGTTGGTGTAGATGTTTCTTCTGTTAAAATTTCTAATAAAAATACTAAGTTTACACCATTTTATGAAGCTTATTTGTTTTCTTTAAAATATTTTCAAAATAATTTACAAGCTAAGGTTGGTGCAGATGCACGTAGTTATTTAATGAGTCGTAAAATAGATGATGAAGTTATTAAAGAGTTTGAAATAGGTTTGTCTTTAGATAAACGTGATGATTTAACAAAACTTTTAGTTAGTAAAAAATATGATTTATCAACATTAAATAAAATAGGGCTTTCTAGTGATGACCATGATGTTTATAATGATAGAATAATGTTTCCTTTGTATGATTTGAGTGGTAAAGTAGTTGGCTTTAGTGGAAGAATTTATCGTGATAAGGGACAAAATAAGTATGTAAATACGAAAGAGAGTCCAATCTTTAAAAAAGGTCAGTTATTATACCATTATCATATTGCTAGAGAAGAGTGTCGTAAAAATAAAGCAGTCATAGTTATGGAAGGTTTTATGGATGTTATTAGAGCTAGTACTATTGGAGTAAGAAATACAGTTGCTTTAATGGGAACGGCTTTAACACATGAACAATTACAGTTAATTAAAAGATTATCTACTAATGTTATTATGTGTTTAGATGGTGATGATCCAGGAGTTCACGCAACATTATCTATTGGTGATATGTTTTTAGAAGAGGGGTTAGAGGTAAAAGTTTTAGTACTACCTAATCCAGATGATCCTGATAGTTATATTTTAAGAGAAGGTAAGGATAAGTTTTTAAATCTTTTAGATAGTGCTGTTAATTTTAATGATTTTAAGTTGCGTAAATTAAAAGAAAAAGTTGATTTTAGAAGTGAAGAAGAAACAGCGTTATATATTAATCAAGTGTTAAAAGAAACAGCAAAGGTAAATGATCCAATTAGGGTTGAATTAGCTCTTAAAAAACTTGCAAAAGAGTTTGATTTGAGTTATAATACATTGGAAATGCGATTTAGGGAACTTGATAAGCCAAAGACTAGAGAAAAAAAAGAAATGATCGTACCAAAGAAGAATAAGAAAAAAACAAAGTATGAAAAAGCAATGGAACAAATTCTTTATTTTATGCTAAACCATGACTGGGTAATTAGTCAGTTTGAAAAGGAAAATATTATTTATCCTAATGAAGAGAGTCGTTTGTTAGCAAGTGAAGTTGTTTATTACTATACTAAATATGGTAATATTAATATTCCAGATTTTTATACTTATGTTCAAGATAAAGAAGAAGTTGTAAATTTTCTTAATGAAATTTTAGCTAGTAATTACCAGGAAGATACGACGATGGATGAATTATTGGAGTATTTTGGAGTTATTCGAGAATATAGTCGTACTCAAGAGATTAAAAGATTAACTAAGAATTTATCTTTAGAAGTTGATCCTGTAGAACAAGCTAAAATAGCGGAGAAGATTCGGAAGTTACGGATAGGAGATAATAAGAATGGTTGGAGAAATTAAGACAATAGAAGAAAGAAAACAAAAATTACTAGCGTTAGGAAAAAAACAGGGGTATGTAACCTATGAACAGTTAGCTGATGAATTAAAGGGATTAGATATTGATAGTGATACTTTGGATGATCTTTATAATACTTTGATGGAAGCAGAAATTGATATTGTTTCTGAAGATGGTAGTGATGATGCAAGTGGTGAAGAGATTACTGAAGAAGTACAAGTAGAAAATTTAACTTTATCTAAAGATGTAAAAATTAATGATCCAGTTCGTATGTATTTAAAAGAAATTGGTCGTATTAATTTGCTTACAAGTGATGAAGAGTTTGAATATGCTAAACGTGCTGAAGAGGGAGATGAAGAAGCTAAAAGAATGCTTGCGGAATCTAATTTACGTTTAGTTGTTAGTATTGCGAAAAGATATGTGGGACGTGGAATGTTATTTTTAGATTTAATTCAGGAAGGAAATATTGGATTAATGAAAGCAGTTGATAAGTTTGATCCAACTAAGGGTTATAAGTTTTCTACTTATGCTACTTGGTGGATTCGTCAAGCAATTACTAGAGCGATTGCTGATCAAGCTAGAACAATTCGTGTACCAGTACATATGGTAGAAACTATTAATAAACTTGCAAGAGTTCAAAGACAATTAACTCAAGATTTAAATCGTGAACCTACTGATGAAGAGATAGCTAAAAAATTAGGTATTTCTATTGAAAAGGTACGTGAAGTATATAAAATTTCTCAAGATCCAGTGTCATTAGAGACTCCAATTGGTGAAGAAGATGATTCTCATTTAGGAGACTTTATTAAAGATGAACGTACGATGGGACCTGAAGAGTACGCAACAATTGAAATGTTAAAAGAAGAACTTCAAGGAGTCTTGGGAACACTTACAGAACGTGAAGAAAAAGTATTACGTTTACGTTTTGGTCTTGATGATGGACAATGTCGTACACTTGAAGAAGTTGGTCAAATCTTCGGTGTTACACGTGAAAGAATTCGTCAAATTGAAGCTAAAGCATTACGTAAATTAAGACATCCATCTCGTTCTAGAAAATTAAAGGATTTCTTGACTGATTAATGAAAATTAATGATAGATTAAAAAAAATAGGGGATTTAGTGGAAGCTAATTCCTTTTGTTTAGATGTTGGATGTGACCATGCTTTTTTAGATATTTATTTGGTTTTAAAAAATCAAAATATTAGGACGATTGCAAGTGATGTAGCAGAAGGACCACTATATCATGCTTTTGAAAATATAAAAAAATATCATTTAGAAGATAAAATAGAATGTCGTTTAGGTAATGGACTTGATACATATAGTGATGAAGTTAATACTATTATTATTTCAGGTATGGGTGGAAGAAATATAATTGGTATATGTAAAAATCATTTAGAAGTGTTAAAAAAAGTTGATACTGTAATTCTAAGTCCTAATAATTATCAAATTGATGTTAAAAAGTTTATGTGTAAACATAACTTTTATATAGATAATGAAGAATTAGTTAAAGTTGGTAAATTTATTTATCAAATTATAGTTTTTAAAAAAGGTAGGAAAAGATATAGTAAAAAAGAATATTTCTTTGGCCCTAAATTATTAGAGAAAAAAGGAAAGTTATTTGAAGAGTATTATAAAAGAGAACTTGTATCTAGAGAAATATTAATTAAAGTTTTACCTAAAAATTATAGATGGAAAAAGTTTTTGGTAAAAAGAGAAATTAAATTATTAAAAGAAGAATTAACTTAGTATATTTTTCTTCTTTTTTTGTGTTATACTTTTTGCAATAGCTAGTTATCATGATGTTGGTAAATATATTGATCATAAGAGACATCATTTAATTGCTGCTGAAAAATTTATGGAAGATGAAGGAATGAGACAGTTTTTTACTGATGATGAGAGAAAAGTCATTAAGGAAGCTATCGAAGACCACCGTTCTTCTAAAGAAGATGAGCCTAGAAGTGTATATGGTAAATTAATTTCTTCAGCAGATAGAAATACAACTATCGAAATGGTTTTTATTCGTAGTTTTTTTGTAGCGAAAGATAGAATGCCAGATATGAATATTAATGAATATTTAGATTATACAGTTGATCGTTTAAGAAAAAGATATGGAGAAGAAAATCGTGAAAATATGTTTTTTGAAGATGAGGTATATCAAGTGTTTTTGAAAGATATGAGAAGCCTATTATCTAGAGCTGATGATTTTAAAAAAATTATATTGTGATATTAATCATATTACTAATCGTAGTAAAAATGTAGATTCTTATCCAGGTGTTGTTGATTATGGTAAAGTTTATCAAAAACTCTAAATATTCTTAGAGTTTTTTTAATTCTATGATATAATTTTTTTGGATAGGGTGTGGTCGTGTGAGTCGTGAGTTAAAAGCTTTAATATTTAGCATGAGCTATAACTTTATTATTACGATTATTAAAATCTTTGGAGGAATATTTTTTGGATTAGGTAGTTTGTTTGCAGATGGACTACATACTTTAAGTGATTTTATTACTGATTTGATTTCTTTTTTAGGTGTTAATGTATCAAAAAAACGTCCAACTAAGTCTCATCCTTTTGGATTTGGAAGAGTAGAGTATCTTACTAATTTATTTGTAGGAATGTTACTTATTGTTTTAGCAATTTATATTATTATTTCAGGCTTTTTAGTAGAGTTTTCTATTCCAGATATAACAGTTTTTTATTTAATTATTACAGTTTTCTTTTTAAAACTAATTGTTGTTGTTTTTCTTAGAGTTATGTCTAAAAAAGTACGTAGTCAAGTAATTATTACTTCATATAGGGAAGCGATTCTAGATTTAATTTCAACTATTATTGTTTTTGTTGTTGCAATCTTACTACAGTATTCTTTAGAGTATTCTATTTTAGAATATGCTGATATGATTGGTTCAAGTATTATTGGTCTTATGGTATTTGTTATGGCCCTTAAAATTATTTCAGAAAACGCTTTATCTTTACTTGGGGAGGCTGAAGTTGATAATAAATTATGTGATGATATTTTAGAGTATGTTTTATCTTTTTATGGAGTGCATGATGCTAAATTCAATTTAATTAAGTATGGTGATTATTATCAAATTCATTTGATGATTGAAGTAACTCCTGGTCTTAAATTAAAACAAATAAGTAATTTAGAAAGAAAAATAAAAGTTGGGCTTAATCGTC
>CALVJZ010000030.1 GCA_944332465.1 uncultured Bacilli bacterium
CCTCCTAAATATAAAATAACATAAAAAATGTAGACATCATCTTTTTTTTATATGTCTACATTTATTTTATCAGTTTACTATGAATCTACTTCTTTATTCAAACCAGAAATTATTAAATGTATATTTAAATACTCTATATACCATATATTTATTTAGTTTAGCTGTAAACTGTTTTATTAATTTATGATCTTTATCATATTCTCCAAATATACCAGCAACACCACTGTCTACAACAACATTTCCATTATCCATTGGTTGTACACTTGATACAATACCAGAATATGGAACAGCAAAACTATCTACTAATTCAAATGTTTCTTTATTTTCATCTACTTTATAAACATAATAATAACTTTCTGTTCCTTTAAATGAATTATCATTTTCAATACCTAGTTTAGAATAATCAAATTTAGGTTGAGAATTAGCTTTTCCATAATTATTATCAAAGAATGTTAAATAATAAACTCCATCTTCATCAGTCTCTTCATAATTTAATGAATGTTGTCCTGCATGAATCTTAAAGTCTCCTTCTTTTTCATATACATATTTACTAAATTCTGTATCTTCCCAAATTCTTTCATCAGCAAGCAAATATACTAATTCTGGATCATCTTCAATATTATTAACTCTTAAAATACTACTTGTTTCTCTACTACTTAAAATAACATCTCCACCATCAAGCCAAACAAGAGAATTTAAATGTAACCAATCTAGTCCATCTTCACCTTCATCTCTTGCACTTGTTGTATCTAGAGTACAAGTATCAACATATGAAGAAAACATATCTTCAAAGTCAATTAATTCTGTAACTGCTTTTGTATCTAAATCTATTTTAATAATACAATCTTCTTCAGTATCTTTTTTTGTATTATTCGCAAGAACTACTAAATTACCATCATCATCAAACTGATAATCATGATGTAAATCATAATGACCTGTACAATAAATTTCACTAACTTGTCCTAATGGATTAACTTCTGCTATTTTAGTTTGACTTATAGAATAATACATCTTATTATCTTTAAACAAAACACGATGTGCTCTATATCCTACAATTTCACTTTCCATACGTAAAATACCATCATTATCATAAATAGCTAAATAATCTTGTCCATCAGAATCATTACCTAACATTGTATAAAGACCATCAGTTAATTCTACTTTACTTTCTCCCTCTTTAACTTTTAATTTCTTTTGGGCATTATACTCAATATCAGTTAAATCAACAGTAAACTCTTTTGTCGCAACTTCTTCTCCATCTTCATCTTTTAATGTTAAACTAACTTCATTTACCTCACCTGGTACAAATCCAATCAATTGATAACTATGATTTCTTTCATCACCATTATTAGCTAAATCTCTTGAAAAATCATTAATATCTTTATCATCAACATGAATATTGTAACTAACAGTTGCATCTTCTAAAACTGTAAAATATAAGTTAACACCTAAAATATTAGTTCCATAAGCATTATAAACAATTAATGGTTTTTCAAAAGTATACTCATCCTCCATTAATACATCTAACTTATCTTGAATAACTTCTTGATAAATCATATCATATGCACTAACTTCACTTGGACTACTAACAGCATAAATATTTTTACCAAGACTCTTATCTTTACTAATCTTAATATTTTCACTTAACCAATCTTCATCATTTAACTGACTTTCTACAATCTTTTCATTTAGTCCTCTAATAAACATAACAGCACTATAACTAACACCACAAATAACCACTAAAAATAAAACAACTAAACCAATTTTTTTAATGATACCCCAATCTCTTTTATCATTATTAATTCTTTTCTTTACTTTCATAACTCTCCTCCTAAAAAAATTCTAACTAGATTTTGTGAAAATTAGGTGAAACTAAAACAATTTCTTAATAACTTTTTCCACTCCCTTTGTTTCATTAGAACTTGTCACCATTCCCGCAACTTTCTTTAACTTTTTAGAACCATTCGCAACTACCGCACTTTTACCTACAGATAAGAAAATAGGTAAATCATTATCACTATCTCCTACACAAACAACTTCATCTAAAGAAATATGTGCTATTTTACAAATCTTTTCTACTCCAGTTGCCTTATTAACATCTTCCGCAACAATTTCTAACAAATAATCTTTCTTACCCTCTTTCATTTTAACAATATTAGCTTTAACTTTCAACTCACATAATTCATTATAAGCACTATCTCTTTCTTTTTTTGAATTGAAATAAACTTCCATTTTATAAATATTATTTTTATTATTCTGATAAAACTCCTCAAAAGTAAAATTTATATTTTTCACTTCTGAATAAACAATATCTTCACTACATAAATTCCATTCTCTTGCGGTACAAAAATAAATATCTTTATCATGATATAGTTTTTTTATTTTTTTAATAATAGAGCCACCTAAAGGTTTTTTAACTAATATTTTACGATTAACAACATCATAGACATAAGCTCCATCACAAGCAATAACATAATCTAAAAAAGGAAAATCCCGATTATAATCTAAAACTGATTTTAATATTCTACCGGTTGCTACACAAAACTTTACACCTAGTTTTCTAATTCTATCAATTTCTACCATTGTAGAAAGAGGAATTGCTTCTTCCGAATCAATTAAAGTACCATCAAAATCACTAATAAATAGTTTATACATACCTTACCCTCCTTGAACTTCATACTTTTCTAAAACATATATTAATAAACACAAGTAAGAAATCCCTAACGAAAAACCTGCCAAAACATCACTTGCAAAATGCACTCCTACGTAAATTCTACTTACTCCTATACTTAAAATAACCAAAAACAAAATACTTGATACTAAAATTTTTATTATTTTGTTTTTAATATGTTTAATAGCTAAATAAAGTAAATAACCATATACACATATAGACATCATAGAATGACCACTAGGAAAAGAATAACCACCCTGACTTATTAATCTTAACTCCTCTGGTCTTACCCTTTTAACAACAACTTTAATTAATGTTGTCATAATTACTGCATCTATACTACTAACTAATAGAAAAACTCCATATCTATTTCTAGTTATTAATAAAAATATTAATACAACAAAAACTATTATCAATGCATTAGCAAACTTCGTTATAAATATAAAATAATTATCTAAAAAACTACATCTAAAAAAAGAAATACTTTGATAAATAAAATTATCAAAAACTTCACTTTTACCAAGTAAAACAAGAATTAAAAATATAAGAAAGAGGACAAAAAAGAAAATAGATAAAAGAAGTTTTTTATTTATTTTCATTATTTTGTCCTAATCTATTTCTAACTTCTTGTTTATATATTTCAACACCTGGTTGATTAAATGGATTAATATCAAATAAAAATCCACTAAATGCTGCTGCTAAACACATAAATGCTGATAATTTTCCAACTTCTTCTACATTAACTTCTTTAATACTTAGAATATTACATGGAACTGAACCTAATACATGAGCTGCTATAACGGCATCTTCTACTAATAAATTAACTTCACTTAAATCTTTATCATTAACTATTAAACTTGGTGTCTTATCTACTTTAATAAATGTTTCAAATAATATCTTATTACCATCTTGTACAAATTGTCCTAAAGAATGTAAATCTCTTGTATGAATCATTGAAACAGGTAATAAACCTTTTCCATCTTTTCCTTCAGTTTCACCAAATAATTGTTTTATCCATTCTAAATAACTACTCCATTTTTCATCATATCCAACATAATTTTCTGCAACAAATCCTAAATCAAATAAACTTCTTCTTGTTACAGCATATAAAAACGCTTCCTCTTTTAACTTTAATCCTTCCATATACCCTTTTATTAATTCTTCTATATCTAATACAAAAGATAATGGTAATAAATGAGCAGCAGTAAGTAAAGAATAACGTCCTCCTATATTATCAGGAATAACAAAAGAATCATATCCTACTTTATTAACTTCTTCTCTTAACTTTCCTTTAACAGGATCAGTTGTCATAATAATTCTTTCTTTTAATTCTTCTATACTATACTTTTCTTCCATTAATTTTCTTATTGCTGAATAAGTAATTGTAGTCTCCATTGTAGTACCACTTTTACTAATTACATTTAAAGAAAAATCAACGTCTTTTAAATAATCAATTAACTCACTTAAATAACGACTAGATAAAGTAGTACCTGCAAATATAATTTTAAAAGAATCTTTAAAATAAGGCGTAAATAAATCATAAAAAGCTTTTGCCCCTAAAAAACTTCCCCCTATTCCAACAACTACTAAACATTTAGAATTATTTTTTACTCTATCTCTTACTCTATAAATATCATCTAAATAATCAATAGGAGGCATCATCCACCCATTCATAGAATCATTATCTAATTTCTTAAAAACTTCATCTTTTCTTGAATTATATTTTTGAAAAATATCTTCCTCTATAAATTTTTTCACATTAGTAGAAAAATCTACTTTCATAATATACCTTCTTTCTGATTATAAATAAGTATAACATAAATTAAAAAAAAGAGAAATAGAAGAACCCTCCTACTCCTTCTTGCTTTCTTATAAACATTTGACTCATTATAATATTTAAAACACAAAAAGACTGTTAACAAGTAACAGTCCTATCCAATAAAGTGTACAACAACTTCATGTTCACCTTTATCATTAATAAGTGGTATAACTCTACTATTACATTTTTTACCATCTAAAGTTACTTTTTCCACTTTATCTTTAATAACTTCAATTTTATATAAAGTATCCATATATTTATATTCTACATTAAAGCTATCCCAGGCAATTGATATATTTGGTTCAATCAATAATTCTCCACCATGTTTTTTAAGACCAATTATTTCACTAACACCTACATAATAATACCAAGCAGGTGTTCCAGAATACCAAGTCCATCCACCTCTTGCTGGATAACGTTCTGCAGAATATATATCAGCAGCTATAACATATGGTTCAACAGCATATCTCATTACACTTTCCTTATCACGTGTACGATTAACAGGATTAATCATTTGATAATAACGATATGCTCTATCATAATATCCACTTTGTATTAAAGCCATCAAATACCAAGATGTTGCATGTGTATATTGTCCACCATTTTCACGAAGCCCCTTAGGATAATTCATAATATATCCTGGATTATTTAAAGATTTTTCAAAAGCTGGTGTAAGTAATTTTATAATCTTTAACCTATCATCAACTAAGTTTTCTTCAACTGCTGTTATTACTTTTTGAACTCTTTCTTTAGAAGCAACTCCACTAAGTATTGAAAAACTTTGAGAAATCAAGTCAATCTTACATTCTTTATTTTCATGACTACCTAACTTATCACCATTATCAAAATATGCTCTTAAATAATATTCTCCATCCCAGGCTTTCTTATTTAAGTTATCTTTTAACTTTTCATTAAAATCTCTAAATTCTTTTACTTTAAATTTCTTATTATAAACTTTCATGAAAGACATAAATTGCTCAATTACATCATATAAGAAGAATCCTAACCAAACACTTTCACCCTTGCCTTTAATACCAACTTTATTCATTCCATCATTCCAGTCTCCACCACCTATTAATGGTAAACCATGACTTCCTAAAGAAGACATTGCTAGATGAAGAGATTTTAAACAATGCTCTAATAAAGTTTCCTTCTTTTCAGAATAACTAAATGTCATTCCTTTTTCATGTTCATAAGTACTAAGTTCAGGTCCTACTACATATGGAACTTCTTCTTCTAAAATAGAATAATCATTCGTAATATCAATATATTTACTTGTTGCATATACCAACCATAAATAATCATCTTTATATCTACTACGAAGTCCAAACCTATTCTTTTCATGCCACCAATGCAATACATCACCTTGTTCAAACTGATGTGATGCATTAATTAAAATTTGACGTCTAGCATGATCTGGTAATACTAACGCAATATTCATTGCTGACTGTAATTGATCACGATATCCATAAGCTCCACTTACTTGGTAATATCCTGCTCTAGCATAAATATGTGAAGATAACGTTTGATATAAATACCAACCATTAATCATATAGTTAAAACTCTTATCAGGACTCTTAACTTTAACAACACCAAGTACCTTTTTCCAATAATCTTTAACTGCTTTTAACTCTTTTTTAGCATTTTTAACATCACAGAACTTCTTAAGTAATTTAGGTATAGTATCACCATCCATACTACTACCTAATACAAAGACACACGTTTTTTCTTCAAGTGCATCTAAATGTAATTTACCATGAACACTCTTAACTAATATTTTATTATTAACAGTTGAGTCTATATCTAAATCTGTTGACATAAATACACAGACATCACCATAAGTAACACTATATACATTACGTAATTTTAAGTAATTATCATCACCCATAAACTCTGTTAAAATATGTCGTGCTGTCTTTTCTTCAAAATTACCAAAGACCGGATTAATCCAAAAATCAATATCTACATCAACTGCTTTTTTCTCTTTATTAGTAAGTTTAACTAAATAGTATTTAACTGTATCTTCTTTGGCTACAAACTCTGTAATTTCTTTCTTTAACTCATTATTTTCACTTTCTAATATAGTATAACCAAATCCATGAGTACATTTCATAGGATCAAATAAACGTCCATTAAATCTAAATCCTTCACTCTTATCATTAGCTACCATATCATTATTCCAAGAAGTAATTTTAAATTCTCCAGAATTATATGCATAAGTATAACCACAACCATTATTACTTACAATACTACCAAAATTCTTATTAGCTAAAATATTAGTCCAAGGAGCTGGTGTATCAGGATTATAAATCACATATTCACTACCATGATTTTTAAATCCTCCAAAACCATTGTCAAAAACCAATTTTTCTTCTTCACTTATTTTACTATGTTCTTCTACTTCAACTTTTTCATAATCACTTACTTTATTACTCTTTTGCATCTCTTCAACTTCTTCAGCTAAAGAATGATGATCTTTAATAGGAAAAGCAAGCCTTGCTACCATATATAGTAAACTCTTCTCTTCTCTTGATAATTCACTACCATCAACAACAGTAACTGAACCAGGTATATGATAAAAACTGTTTAAAGTATACATACGATATAATTCATCATCAATTTCTTTCTTAATAATTTTAGCATATTGACTAGATTCACTATTTATAATAACAACATCTACAAAGATAGAATTATTTTTATAATATTCAAATGCTTTTAATACATCATAAACAAATGTTAAATCAGCAATATCTGTTATTTCAACTACAATTATTGGTCTATCTCCACTAACCCCAAACTTCCAAAGACCAGATTGTCCTAAAGCATTACGTCTTAATAAATCCATTCTCTCATCTGTAACAGAAAGTCTAGTTGTTTGATATAAGTAATCTAACATAATATTAAATATTCTCATATCACGACCAGTAATATTCATATTCTTAGTATTAATAACATTCATCAAAGTAGATACTTTAAATGCTTTATCTATAGAATATTCATCATTATAAGAAGAAATAATTTCTTGTAATTGCTCTCTACTACGTCCAAAACCAGTAATAATATAAACGCTTGTAGAACTATTAGGCATAACTTCTATTGCATTTCTAATACTAAGTACTGGATCTAAAGCTGTACCAGCTGTATTAGATAACTTTTCATGCATTCCTCTAGGATCTTGCATTGTCTTATTACGTCCTAAGAAATTAACTCTTTCAGTTTCATAACTATACTCTTCCATAGGCTCTTCTATTAATAATCTATGTAACATATAACTACTAATATTAGAATCATTTCTACTCTTTCTTCTTACAATTAAAGAATTACTATTAGAATCATATGAAGTCTTTAAAAACATACTATTAAATACTCTATGACTAACATCATCCATATTCTCAGAAAGAATAGGTTCTGTATAAGTAGTAAGTTCTAATCTCTTAATCTCATCACTTTCATTCTTAAAAGTAATTTTACGAATTTCCGCATGATGATTCTTTGTCACAACAATTTCTGTCTTTGTTGTAATCTTTCCATCAGTACGTAAAAACTTAATCTTATCAGCTGCAAAAACAACTTCATATTTATCTGGTTTTTTATTAATAGGAGCATAAGTATTAGACCAAATATAATTAGTATCTAAATCTCTTATATATAGGAAAATACCATAATCTTGTTCTGTAACCTTACGATAACGATTTAATTGTAAAGTACGATATCTAGAAAAACTATCTCCTCTATCATTCATTAATAAACAATACTTTTTATTAGATAAAACACTAACTTCTGGTAAATAAGAAATATAGTTAAAGGTACGAATATCATTTTCTATTGTCTCTTTATCATAATCATATTTCTTATATTTAGCCATCTTCATATCAATACTAGTACGAACCTGTACTTTTTCTTTTAATAAAATATCAAAAGTCTTTATATTAACATTCTGATGGAAATAATTCTGTATAACACCATCTTTTAAATAATTAGTAAGTCCCACTAAACTCATTCCTTGATGATGTGCAAAAAATGCTCTTACTGCGCCTTTATTATCATAATCATACGCTTCATAAAAACCATATTCTCCAACCATATCAAGTTTTTTAAACTTATCAAAATTATCATAAACATCTCTAGGAAACATTTCCATAGCCATTAATGATGCATATGGTGCCACAACAATACGATTCTCAGTATCTTCTTTTGCTTTTAAATATGGTGTAGAAAAAGCCCGATATTTATAATTTAGAGAATTATCTAATTCATTATAAGCAGACTCACTAATTCCCCAAGGTAATTTAGAAGAAACACTTTCTATATAATCTTGTTGACAAAACTTCGCAAAATGATAACTTTCATCTAACAAAGTATTAGGATAATTTTTCATAAATAAATATGGCATAAAATACTCAAATGAGGTACCAGACCAAGAAATTAACCCTTTATGACCTTTATATGTAGTTAAAGATTTATCTAAACAAAACCAATGTTTACTAGGTGCATCACCAAAACAAATTGTTAAATAACTTGTTAAACGAGATTCACTAGCAAACTTATTATAGTTATATATAGATAATCTACCCTCTAATTCATCATAACCAATACTAAAGACATCACGTTTTGTATATAACTTTTTAAAGTTAGCATTTTTAATTAACTTATCACATAAATGACGATAATCTTTTTCCCCGTGACTCTTTAAAAACTCTCGTACCACAACTAAACTAGCAATAAAGTTACCAGAATCAATCGTTGATACAAAACCTGGTTGCATAACTTTTAAGTTAACGATGTCATACCAATTATATAAATGACCATGCCATTTATCTAATGAATCAACAGTATTTAAAATATTTATAATTAATTTTTCTGCTTCTTCATAAGAAATAAAATCTAATTCACAGGCACTAACCACACTAAGTAATGAAAAACCAATACCTGTAGGAGATGCTCTTAAATCTAATTTATTTTCTCTATTTTCTTGATAATTGTCTGGAATTAAATAATGATATTCTTCTTTTAAATTATCTTTAAAATAACTCCAAGTTAAATAAGCTATTTTTGTAACATCTTCTATTTCTTTATCTTTAAGTTCCTTCTTTTGTAATTTGATATCTTGACTAACGTAATATAAAACAAATGGTGCAGTGATAAATATTACGGCAAGTATACACGCATAAACATTAAACATTGCTAATCCAACAACTAGTAAAATAAAACTAAATACTAAATGGAATGAAAAATGTTTTAAATAACCAAAAAACGTTTTATCAACATTCTTAGCAGCATCTTCTGCCGTTACCCAATTTAATAAGTTATTATGACTAATAAGCAATCTATAACAAGTTCTAAAGAAAGCATCTAAATAAAGTTTAGAATAAAATGGTAACGTTGCTAAAACGATATAAGAACGTAAAATTAAACTCTTTCCCCCAAATAATAAATGTTTGTAATATACTGTTGCTTTATCAACTTTATTATCTCTTTGGTAAACTTTACTATGTAAAAAGAATAAAATAGGCAAAGCAATTTCTAAAACTACTAATAATATCCACCAAAGAGGATGTGTTATTCCAAAGAAACATGAAACAATTAACACCAACAATAACATTGGTTGTAAAAAGATACGTACAATATTATCAAATATCTTCCATTTACCAAGTAAATTAATTGGATTTTTTACTTTTTTATTATATTTATTACGTACATGAGGTAAAAGCCAACCAATAATTTGTACATCACCACGTGCCCAACGATGATGTCTAGAAGTATCAGTTAAAAATTTAGCTGGGAAATCATCTACAACTTCAATATCACCCACATAAGCACAACGCAAATAATTACCTTCTAATAAATCATGACTCAAAATCAAATTATCAGGAAAAACATTAGAAAGTACTTGATCAAAAACCTTTAAATCATAAATACCCTTTCCAATAAAACTACCTTCTCCAAATGTATCTTGATAAACATTAGGTACAATAGCACTATATGTATCAAATCCCCCAATACCTGCAAAAATCTGACTATATAAACTTTTATTTGTTGCTTCAATATCTAAACTTACTCTTGGTTGCATTAATGCATAACCTTTAATAACTTTAGTACCAGCTTTATTTAAAACCGGATGATTCATAGGATGAGCCATAGCTCCAACTAAATTTAAAGCTGTATTTAAAACCAAACGATTATCAGCATCTAATGTAATAACATAACGAATATCTTCTTTAAAGTCCCCTAAAGTGTTTTCAAAATACCAATAATCTTGTTCTCTCTTATTCATCTTTTTAAGTAACAATTGATTAAATTGTAACAAAGCCCCACGTTTTCTTTCATGTCCTAAATAACTATTTTCATGTTCATTCCAAAAACGTTTACGATATAAAAAGTAAAATAAATCTTTCTTATACTTTTTATTTAATCTTTCAGCATAACTTCTACCAAACTCACTTAACTCTTTATCAATATCTAAAACTTCTTTATCACTAGCTGTAACATCACCTAACAACGTAAAATACAAATTATCAGTCTTATTCATTAAATAAAAAGTCTCTAAAGTATCAAACATCTCTTTAACTTTTTTTGTATTACCAATAATAGTAGGAATAACAACCATAGTCTTAGAATCATCTGGAATACCCTTAGAATAATCTAATTTAGGTAAAGGTTTAGTAGGTACAAATTTAATTAATAATTGATTTAAAATCTGTACAAACAACTGACTAACAGGAATTAATAATAATATAAAACCTAACCATCTCCAAGCAATAAAATACTTAGATAATATAAAACTAACAATAACACTAAATACTACAATAGCTGTAATATATAAAAATACTTTAAAACTATTTTTCTTACTAGGAAATAATTGAAATCCAATATGATAATGATCACCATCAACATTATCTAAAATCTCTTGTAAAAATGTATATTCATCCTTACGATGTTTTCTAGCCAATTTCAACAATCTTTCTCTATAAAGTCTTTTAGACTCAACAGTCATCTTAGCATAAACATCATCACTTAATAATAATTTTTCTGTCTTACTAACTTTTTTAAACAAATCTTCATCAGTAAACTCAAAAAACTCTTTTAAATCACCAAATATATTAGAAATTAAAATATCATTATCAATACTTCTTTGATATTCATTATTAATTATTTCTTTTAAACTAATTCTTTTTTCTTCTAATAATTCATTTAATTCCTTAAATAAACGATTACTCTTAGCCCCTATTTCCTTTAATTGATTATTAATTTCAAATATATAATTAGCCTCTTCTTGAATAGAAATATTATCACTTAAAAAATTAGACAATTCTATTTCTTTTTCTTCTCTACTAGCTATAATCTTAGAAACTTTCTCTTTATTAACTAAATGCCTATACTCTTCCTGACATAAATCCCTTAATCTTTTTACATATAAAAACAATAATATATTTTTAACACACATTAACTCTGGATAAAAAAAAGCAATTTTATTTTCTTTTTGATACTCTTTTAATTCATTAACTAATGTTCTAAAACTAATATTATAGTTATTACGCGAAACAATATCTCTTAAACAATAAAAAATACGATCTGACTTTTTTAAATGTTTAGATATTCCTTTTTTATCATGAATAATATTAGTTTTATGTTCTACTAATAAATAAAAATTATCAATTAACCATTCATTAGTAATGCCAACATATTCTTTTTCTTTAGTCTTTTCTACTAAAAAAGTATAATAATCATTAATAGTATCAAAATCATCTAAAAATTTCTTAACAAAGTTTGCCATATTCTTATCACTCCTATTAAAAATTATAACATAAATAAAGCTCTTATCAAAAGAAAAAAGCAAAAAAAAAGAGCCTAAGCTCTTAAAATCATAATGGCGGAGTAGGAGAGATTTGAACTCTCGCGCCAGTTGCCCGACCTACACCCTTAGCAGGGGCGCCTCTTCAG
>CALVJZ010000031.1 GCA_944332465.1 uncultured Bacilli bacterium
GTTCTAACACCCTCTGAATTAAACCAGTTTACTATACCTTGGAAAAAATCTTCTACACCGTCTCCAAATCCTTTTCCATATGATTTAAAATGGTTCTTTACAGAAGCAATGTCATAATTACCATTTTCATCCTTTTTTAGGGTGGCTAAAAATTCTTTAGCTTGTTTTTCTCCTTCTCTTTGATTTAATTGTGGTACTAATGCTGATAAATATTCTTCAGCTGCTTCTTTTCCTTCATTAACATATAAATAATTATATATTTTTGCATAATTTTCGTCTTCTTTTGATAGTTCAAGAAGTTGTTTTAATTCTTTATAATCACCTATTCCTCTTATGTAATCTGGCAAGTTATCATACTTTTCTTCATAAAGTTTTATAAACTCTAATGGAGATATATCTCCATTGTCCTTACAATATCTTAGATAGTCAATTTCATATTTAGTATTACTAAATAAATAGTCTTTAGCATTTTTTAGTTCTTTATTATATTGAAACTCTTGAAAATCGCTGGTATCTGGAAGCATCGCATATGGAAGTATTTTTTGTTGTTCCTCTAGTCTAGCAATAGTTAACTCTAGCATAGCTATGTCACTTTCTAGGTTACTTATCGCTTCTTGATATTCTTCATAAGAATCATAACCAGTTCTTTCTTTAGTTAATTCATTAAGCCGTTCTATCGAGATTTCTTTAGATTTCAACATATTTTTCATAAATTCATTATTATCAGCAATTGCTTCCACTTTTTCATCATAAGACAGTTTTTCAAACTCTTCTTCTGTATAACCTAAATCATTTGTATCTTTTGTTCCCGATTCATATTTAGCAACTTCATTACGTATTTCCATATCAACTGAGTTAATAGTGTTTTGAACAGAAAATTGTTGATTATTTAGGGAATCACCATGATCATAATCATTACCAATTTTGTTTAAATTTTCATATTCTTTTTCTGACTCTTCTTTCATTTTATTGACAATATCTATAATTTTTTCTGTCTCTTTTGATTTTGTGTTTAATTTTTCTTCATATTCTTGAGAGGTTAAAGGCTCACTACTATTTATAGTCGTTGATTCTTCTTCTAAATCAAGTTCCATAGTCTCGGTTTCAACATTATTGACATTTGCTGTTTGAACAGAAGTGTTTTGTTGATAATCTAAATTTACTTGTTTTATTTCATTATTTTTTACTTTGTTTTCTGATATTGTTGCACTTGAATATAAATTGCTCATAATTATCACCTGATTTTATAATCTTGTTTTTATATCTAATAAAATATTAGAAGAGAGTTTTTCTTTTGCGATGTTAATTTCTTTTTTTATACTTTCTAATGATTCATTATTAACTTTTCCATTTTCTATTGTAAAAACATTTTTTAGTTTATCATATAATAAATCCATAGAATTTCTTTCATCATTTAAAGCTGATTCGATAGTTTTAATTCTAATATATAATTCATTATATAATGCTTTTTCATTTATCATCTTAAACACCTTCTATATTATTTAAGTTTAAATCTTTTAGTAGTCTTGCTTTTTCTATATTAGTATCTATTTCTCTTTGATAAAGATTAAAGTTTTGTAAAGCGTTTTTCAAAGAAGTCTTTAAATTATTTATTGTTTGATTTATTTGTTTAGTATTATTAGATTCATAATCATTTAATAAATTATCCAAATTAGTTATCATTTTTTCAACTATTAAAAACTGTGTTTTAATATAAGAGTTTATTTTTTTACTAGATAGTTCTACTCTTTCGGTTGAAAAGATGTAGTTATCTCTTTCTTTTTCTTTATATGCACTCAAAGTTGTTTCTAAATCTATTTTACAAATAGCAGTCGTTGATATTTCTTTTAGTATTTCCTCTTCTATTGTATTTACTTTTTCTTCTTTTGTTTTAATATTATTTTTTTCTTTTTCTAAACGTTCTTTTTCTTTATTTAATTTATCTTTTATAGAATTTATTTCGATATATTTAGGATAAAAAGTAATGTTTCCTAAATTATTAAACTTAGTGTTTATAGCTGTTAATTTAATTAATAGGTTATCTATTCCATAGTAGATTGATTCCATTTTATCTTGTTGACATTCTATTTTGTTTCCTATTTCTAAGTACTTATTCATTTCTGTTTTTAAATATTTAAATAAAGTTGTTGCTTGAAATGTTAGTTTTTTTAGGTTTTGATAATTATGTTTATATGATTGATATAGTTTGTCTGCAACTTGATTTTCCCAACTTAACAACATAGTTTCATATTCATAATTTGTTTTTTCTAGTGTTTCATTATATTCTTCTATGTTTTCTAAGATATTATCTAAACTATGAATCATATTTTTAGCATTTACTTTCATTTAATCACCTTTTTTCTAAATATATAGCAACTATAAATTATAGTTGCTACAGTTACCATATATTTAGAAAAAAACTTTTCTAAATTTAGAAAAATTAATTTCCAATGTTTGAAATATTTGTTTGACTTAGTTTTGCAGCATCTGCATCTACTGTTCCTAATGCTGTATTTGCTTCATTCTTTAATTGATCAAACATTTCTTTTGTTTGCTCAAATACTTTCTTGAATCCATTTGCTACAGCATTAACTTCTTCTTCATCAAAAGCACCTGATGATGTAATTTTACTTGCAGCAGCTTCAGCAGCAGCAGTAATTCCTGAAACTAATTTATCGAAAACTGGTGTTACTTCTGTTGCTTTACGTCCTTTTCTAATTCCCATTTCATCTCCAAGTCCGTCTGCGAACATTTCTTTTACTTTTGCTCCAATTGAAACAGCTGCAGCTCCCATTACTAAACCTGGTAATGCTACTTGAGCTTCGTTAAATGCATTGTGGTTTTTAACGTTTGTTTCTAGAGTATTGTAAATACTTTGAATATATTTTTTGTAATTTTCATGTAGTTCTTTTACAGTATCCTCTACTCTTTGTGCAAATTCATGAGCTTTTTTTGACTCCCAAATCTTTGATAATTCATCTCCAAACTCATCTGTTGATTCTTGAAGTTTTCTTAATAATTCTGAATCTCCTTCATTAACTGCAGACATAAGTCTTGTTAGTGCTGATTGACTAATAATTGGCATTAAAATCACTCCTTTTTCTCGCCGATCTTGATAGACTATTCTATCTATTTCTATTATAGGTTTATTTCTTTTTTTTTGTCAAGAATTGCTTTTTAAATATGTAAACTTGTGTAAACTATAGACCCGGTTCTCTAGCTATCATAACTAATTCTGTACCATTTCTAATATCAGTATGAATTATTATTTCATTATCTTCATATATTTTACCTGTTACTTTGTTGAAAAATATATAATTATCATTTTTTATATCATACTGAATATTAGCAAGGTCAAATATTGTTTTACATATCAATTTATTAACTTTCCAAACTTGTTCATTAACAGGAATAAAGATATCATAATCAGTAGATAGTTCAGGAAAAAGAACTTTTATTAAAACTTTATTTTTCAATTATTCTTCCTCCTTTTCTTCTACTTTTTCAAATTCTATAGCTTTTATAATTCTATATTCTCCTTCAGATATATTAAAGATAATGTTATTTTTATATGGTTTCATTAATTCTTGTTGATAATTATTTATTCTTAATAGGGTTTGATCTCCTACTCCTGTTCCTACATAGATACCATCTGTTACGTTTATGTAGCTGGTATACCATGTTTCAAAAGCATAAGATTTTATTTTCTTGATTTCTTCACAGATAACTATACTGACATTTTCTTTTTGTTTAGCAGCTTTTAATAAATTTTCAAAAGATGTTGTTGGTGATAATTTTGAAATATATTTATCTAAACCATTAATAAAAATTACGGAATTTTTTGAAGAATCTAAGTTGTTGATATATTCTGTTATTTTATCTGTAATTTCTAAGAAATTATCATTATAATAATTAACTATTTTATCTTTTTTGTCACTTAAATTTCCTTGTCCATCAAAAACGATTAAAGAAGTATTTTCTATTTTTAAAAGCACCTCTATTAAACTTCTAACAAATGATGTAGTATGACCTATTTTAGATGCTGTTATAACATTGGATGTAGTTGATAAGAAATTGTATTTAGCAACTTCTATAGTATTTTTATCAATACCAAGTGGGACATTTTTCAATGTCTTTATCTTATCTTCTACATAATCAATTGTTACTTGTTCTGGAACACATGGTATTTTTTTAGCTTTAAGTGAATTTTCTTTGTTTAGGGAAATAAATTTTTCATCTAAGAATTCATTTAAACTTTCTTTATTTTCCACAATTGAAGCTGTTTGAAATTCGTGTAAAATATCTTGTGCTTGATATACCCCACGACCAAACAAATTACGAGGTATTAATTTTTTCTTAACACTGAATATTCCTAGATAATCACTTTCATCATTTAGACGTAGAGCATAATATGAACTACAACTTTGTGATACTTTTCTTGGGACTGATGACATAGCACTGGCAGTTAAGATAAAGATAAAACCATATCTTTCAGAATCTCTGATGATACCTGGGAAATTATCATATAGATTTTTATCAGATTCATTGATAGCATCATAGTTATTCATAATAATAATTTTTAAAGGTAATGGATTAGATACTGATTTTAAATAACTTGAAAAGTCACCACCATATTCAGCTAAGACCTTTTTTCTATCTTCTATTTCTTCTTTAAGCATTTTAAATAAATTGTTATACTTTTCTTCTTCACCGATTACTACAACTCCACCAACATGATTTAATTTATCAAATCTTCTAAATGTTTGAGAACCATAATCTAAAATATAATAATTTATTAAATCTGATTTATATCTTGTTACTGTTGAATAAATAATGCTATTTAAAACCATTTCTCTTTCGGCACCATCGCTACCATATATAATCATATTTCCATCATTAAGTAGTGAATATTTTAAAAGACCTTGTTCTTGATTTTCAGGAGCATCATATTCACCTATAATTGCTTCTATATCATTTGTATCAGTATGTAAATTATACTTTTTAACAAGATTATCAAGAAGAATTGTTTCAGGTATATTTTCTAACCATAACTTATCAACTCTTTTATGGCATTGGTCTGCGACATCAATTACTTCTTTTAATATAGCAGTTATTTGTTCTCCTTTTGCTTCAACCATTTTACCAGTGGATGCTTGTATCTTTTTATATACTGTTCCTATATCATTAATAAAGTCTACACTTTTATCGACAACTTTAGTAATTTCTTCTGAAGGATAGTATTTAGCTCCACACCAAGCTGACTGTCCTAAAACAAAATATTCATTATAACCTACTTGTAAGAAGAAACGTCCTGTTTGTTTTAGATTAGCAGCATCTGGTCTCTTTAACATTTCATTACTGTCTTGTTCATCTTGTACTTTTAAACAAATATGAAATTTAGAGTTTGACCAAATTTGATCATTAACGACACCACTTGGTTTTTGAGTAGCGAGAATAAGATGAACTCCTAAAGAACGTCCAATACGAGCTATACTAATAAGATTATCCATAAAGTCAGGTTGTTGACTTTTTAATTCGGCAAACTCATCACATATAATAAATAGATGAGGTATTGGTTTTTTTATTTTTCCTTCTTTATAAAGTCTTTGATATTTGTAAATATCTATTGTTGTTTCTCCAAGATTATCACGAACCTCATTAAATGCTTTTTGTCTTCTTTTTACTTCACTATCAATACTAACTAAAGTTCTATCCATTTCAGCTTTGTCTAAGTTAGTAATAGTTCCTGCTAGATGAGGTAAAACAATATTAGTTGCTTTATTTTCAAAAGCAAATGCTAAACCTCCTCCTTTATAATCGATTAAAACAAAACTAACATCATCAGGACTGTAATTGATAGCCATTGATAAGATATAAGTAATAATAAATTCTGATTTACCTGATCCAGTCATACCAGCAATTAAGCCGTGTGGACCATGTGCTTTTTCATGTAAGTCTAAATATACTAAGTCACCCTCTGTATCTGTACCTATTTCTGCCTTTAAGCTTGTAGTTGTATCATTAGTATTCCATCTGTTAAAGATATTTAATTGTTTTACTTTACCTGCTTTTTCCATCTCCATAAAAGTAATACTTTCTGGTAATTGAGAAATAGCGTTTTCAAATTCTATTGGTACATTTGCAATAGCTTTAGCAACTTCCATCATATTTATTTGATAATTTATTTCATCATAGAAAACAGTTTGTTCTTGTTTTTCATAGGAGTTTTGTAAAACACCTGAACTCTTTTCTCCTAAACTGATGAAGTTATTACATTTACTTGGTAAATTACTTAGTCTATTTTCAATAAAGACAATACTAAAACCAATATTTTTATCTGTTTCAGTAATGTTTTTTAAAAATTCAAATCTTTTGACATTATCATAATCATCTACAATAATTAAGTAATATGGTTTAGGAGCTGTTTCTGTTTCTATATTTAAACGTTTATTTACTTCAAGGGACAAGTATTCTGCCAAAGATTTCTCTTCTTCGTTATTACAAGCAAAAAAGCGAATACTCTTGTCATTAGAAAAAGTATGGTTTAAATATTTTAAATAACTCCATTGTTCTTTTTTCTCTTCTTTAGTAAAAACTACTATTTTTAAATCCTCATAACTATAAAAAGTTAAAAGTTGTAGTAATACGTTGTTCATAAAATAGTAATTTTTATTTCCTGTAGACATTATAGCTGTAATTTTATTTTCATAAAAACTATAACCAACTGGAACATCATCTATATATTGATATTCTTCCACTAAATTATCTGCTTGTTTTTTCAAATCGTTTTCATCAATAGTAAAACCATCTTTAGGATATTCTATTTTTATTTTAAGTGGACTTTTTCCCATACCAATACGAGCAACTAAAAAGTCATTTTGATCAATTCTTTTATCCCAGAAATTAATATTTTTATTTTGAATAATCTTTAAGCATTCTTCTACTGTAATTAAGTTTTCTATTAAAATGTTTTTTTGAAGCTTTTTTTCTTCTTCTAATTCTCTTCTTTTATCATTTAAATATTCATTATATTTTTTGTTGATTTTTTCTTGTTGTTTTTTCTGATATCTTTTGTTATATAAATTAATAATTAAAGGCCAACCTAACATAGAAATTAACATGACTGCTGCCATTGCTAAAGAGGGCCAGGCACTCTCTATGGTTGTATCACCATAATATAGTTTTTGTCCTGTATTGATTAATGTTACTATAGACATTAATCCCATTGTAAGCATTGGACCAAGTGTTAAGATCATCGGCATCTCTTTTCCAAGAGTATCTGCAGGTGGCTTATCTAAAGAAATTGTTTTTTCTTCAATTGTTCTTCTTAAGCGTGGCGCTTTTGAGAAAAAGTCTTCTTTTTTATATAGATCTTCATCTTTAATATCAATTGATGTTATATCTTTCATAGGTGGAAAGTGATATAGTCGAAGATGTGCTGCTTCTTGATTAATTACTATCATATTACGTGGGTTATTAATTAATAATAATTCGGGTAAGACTAAAATTCTAAGGCTATATAGCGCAATAACATCACCACTGCATAGGTAACGACTTGTTTCAGATAGTGCTTGATTATTTACATAAACTAAAGTGTCTTTTCCCCTATTTAATATTACTTTATTATCTGCATATTTAATGGTAAATGCTTCAGTAGGAACATATGGACAATTATAGATTAAGTTACAAGTATTAGAATTTCCTGCAAAGATACTTATTTCATTATTATAATAATATGGGCTTAGGGTTTTATCTCTTAGACTGGCAGTTGAAATAAGGTAGTTAACTTCATTTCTTTTTATGACATAAAAAGCATCTTCTAATAGAGGCGCTTCTGAGACCATATTATTATCATAAATAATGCTACTATCTTTAGTAGCATATATAAACCATTTTCCTTCTCTTGCTTCAACGTTAATTAGTTTTCTATCTGCTTCACTATCTTCATCAAAGCTGAAACTACCAGAAGCTTCTACAGGTATAGTAAAAGTTAATATTCTATCTTGTAAATATAAATATATTTTCATAAACTACCACCTTTATTCTTTTGAAATTATTGTTGTTTTAGACCACACTTTGAGCAAAAATTTCCATTTACTTTATTTCCACATCTTGGACAATAATTATTAGGGTTTAATTTAAGTGTTTGTTCTGATAATAATTTTATCTTTTTTAATGATATTGTATATAAGAATACAATAAATATGATGAAGACTAGTAAGACTAAATTTGAATCTGTTAGACAACAGTAATCATAGATACCATGATAAAGAGTTGGTACTAAAATACTTTTTACTTTATTTATTTTAGCTTGTTGTAAATTATTTCTTTTTTCATGAAATCTTGCTAATGAAAGATAGTAGCCCATGGCAATACCATCACATACATGGCCTGGTATAGCAAGGAAAGCACGCATAAGTCCTACTTGTAAACTATCATTACCAAAGACATATAAAATGTTTTCAAAAGCAGCAAAGCCTAAAGCTACAAAGACAGCGTATACTAAAATATCATAGACTTCGTCAAACTCTTTATTTTTGTATCCTAAATAATATGTCATTAACCATTTGCAACATTCTTCTGTTAAAGCTATAAAAATAAAAGTATATAAGATAAATTCTATAAAATTCATAGTATTATACCCTTTATTTAAGAAAGGGAATATTTGGGTTAATAATAATGATATAGCAAGAACAAGAAAACATGATATGATTCCGGATAAAAAAAGTCTTGCTAGTAAATTAGTTGGTTCTTTATGCTTATCTCTTTTATATATATATACTCCAAGAACGATAACAGGAAGTATCGCAACAATTAATAACAATGTATCCATATACTCCCTCCTATTCTATACTAAGTATACCCTATCTTTTTTTCTTTTTCAATTGTTTAGGGTGATAAAAAAGAGAAACTGCTTTAGCTGATTCATAAATAATAATATTACTTTTATTAATTGCGAATGTTTTACCAATAGCTTTTCCCCCAATAGTAAGAGATGCGACAATAGCAGCAACTATTAAACTGGTAAGAAATAAATTAACATGTAAATTATTAGCAACTATTACAGATATACTGGCGCTGGCGGCACCTGATACTACACCACAAATATCGCCAATAACATCACAACAGAAGTTAGATACTTTTTCAGCACTTTTTACCATTTTTACAGCAATGTTTGCACCGCGTACTTTTCTAGAATTCATAGAATGAAAAACTTTTTCATCAGCAGCTGTTACTGCCATACCAATTACATCTGAAATAATATTAATTAAAATAAAAATTAATATTAAGATAATACCAAATACTAATGATAAGTTGGGAATTGTACTTTCTGAGACAAATGATAAACAAAAAGAAATAATAAAGGCAATTAGGGTTATTTTTATAATCCATTTAATATCAACATTTTCTTTTTTTACTTTTTCTTTTCTTCTAGTTTGAACTTCTAGGTTAGCAAGTTCTGTTACTCTTTTTTCTTTTCTATTTTTTCCTTTAAACATTTTTTCCTCCAAAAAAAATAATTTGGCTATAGTTTGGTAAACTTTGAATCTTAGGTCAAGTTGAATTTCTCTAATTCTTTCTTTTCCGTTACCAGAAAAGTGGTTCCCCATTATAAGAATTAATACAATGTCACCATTTGTATGACTTGATTACCACTTAGTATTCACTGCAATCCCAAACTATCTACGTTCTAGGAGATTTCCTCACCAAGTCCTTATTATTAGTTCTTTTTTGCAAAGTTAGTTTCATAACGCAGTTTTCTAAAATTTGCCAACCTTAGAAAAAGATCATTAATTCCCATAACTTCACTCAAGACAAGCTACACTATACCTAACTTTCGCCACGTATAGGTTTAATCCTAGGTCGTAATTGGTCCATCAGTGTTGTCCGTATAGGCCAATCACAAATCTAGGTCTCCTAACGAACACTGGGTCGGTAACGTATGCCATTACGGTCGCCCAATTATTCTTCCTCTTCAGCATCCACCCCCAGCTGGGCGCAAGAAGCAGACACCAAAGGTTTCACAGATGTGCTCTTAACGGTTGTTTAATCCCGTCTTCCTAATAAGTCCTTGGACTAGAATAACGCGCCAAATTTTAAGAAAACTACCTAAATATAGGTAGTTAGCTTGCTCTTATTTCGTTTACATATGCTCTTATTTTGGCAGGCCAAGAAGTACTTGCTGCATATTTAGGAGCTATTGTTTCTATTGTTGTTAAACCTTTAGAATAATAATTTCTTTGTAGGTTACTAATAAATCCTATAATTCCATCATCTAGAGTAGCAAATGCTTTATATGCTCCTCCATTACATCCTGGTGAACCTTTTTGTCCACCAACGTTGTTACAATTTCTAACTAACCTAGAACAGTTTGATCTACAACCTGTTTCATGTAACATAATAGCAACTGCAACGTAAGGATCTACTCCTTTTTCAATACATTGACTAGCTATTAAATATCCTTTACCAGCGATATAACCATTTCCTAGATTACGATTTAATTTAGCTGCTAGTTCATCAATTGTCATTCCTTCATAAACTTCAATTCTTGGAGGAATAATAACTGAAGCTGGTGCTATTTCCATTTTGATTGGAACTAGTTCTTCTCGTTTTGTTTCTTCTTCAGTTGTTGTTATATTGTTTACAGCTGTTGCCATATTTTTTAATTGTACTTTATTTGTATCACTTGTAATTACTTTGTTATTACTTAAACTTGTTTCTTCACTTTGTATTACAAGAGCTATTGCTATCATAATTATACCTAATGTTGCTAAAACAGAGCTGATTAGTTTTTCTTTTTTCAAAATTCGTCACCTCAAATGTTTTTGTAACAACAACATTGTAGCTTATTTTGTGCTTATTGTCAATTTAGTTCTATCTTATCTTAAATGTCAGTGGAGACTTTTTATAAACTAGAATTAAAGCTAAAATAATATATATTATAGTAGCAATAATAGCTAGAATACTAAAAGTTAATGTAGACATACTAAAATCAGTTAAATAATAAGCTACTAAGTATGTTCCAGCTGAAATAAGTGAATATGGAATACTTTTCATGGCCATACTTTGGTCATATGGTTGAAATAAATAGTATATTACTAAGTAGTGAATAGAGAAAAATACACATAATACCAAGATAAATATAGGTATTGTTATATAATTTATAATATTGTTAGTACCTCCTGATAAATATAATAGTATTGGTAATCCTAAAGCTATTACGATAGCAGGTATTAAATTTACTTTAGTAACAGTTAGCACTCTTGTCTTAAAGACATTTAATATTACTTTAGGATTACGATAGAAATTAAATGTTAACATAGAATGATCACAGTTAAAAAACATGGCTTGAGTAATTATTGCTCCTCTATTTACAAAATACATAATAATTACAAACCAAGAAATATTATTTAGTAAAAAATTATTTAATGACTTAGCTATCTCTTTATTTGATATAGTTACAAAAGATGTTATAACAATAACAATTAAAGCTATTAAGGCAAACCATTTAGCACTACGTAAAAGTATTTCTTTATGTCGTTCGAAGAAGATGGTGTTAAATAAATCATAGCCTTTTTTACCTTTTAATTTTTTCTTATCTATTACTTTATCTTTTTCTTTCATCTCAACAGCTAATTGTCTATTATATGCTTTACTTTGTTCACTATTCATCGCTGAGACTTTATTGTTTAATCTTTTATACATTAATTTATAATTATTAATCTTATTTAGTGAAATATATGAAAGATATGCAATAGGTATCATTATTACCATTATAATTGCCACTAAATATGTAGGTGTTATAACACCTATCTTTGGTAATAATACTAATAATAATCCTAAGATAATAACAGTCCAGTATACAGGATAATTATAAGTTATGGTTATATTATATTTATTATAATGAGCTATATTTAGTCTTTCACCAAATATTCTTCCTAATAGTCCGAATAACGTATAAAGTAAGATAATAGGACTTTTTACTATAAATAATAAAATAAGACTGTGAGTTATAAAATTAATAAAAATATCACTCCATAATAAGGCTTTCATATAATTTTTAGCATTCATATTAAATAAGACAATAGCAAAATACTTTTTAGTTGATGTCAATAATACTTTATTATTAATAAAAATACCTATTATAGTAAAAATAAAATATATATGAAGAAATGTTGGTATAACATTTTTAGGGCTTAAGTATTGAGCTATTAAGTAAATAACATAAAAATATAGTACTTTAAGAACAATAAGTTTTAAAGTTGATAAAATTAAAGCTAATATTCTTACAAAAGATTTTGCTTTTTTACTTT
>CALVJZ010000032.1 GCA_944332465.1 uncultured Bacilli bacterium
TAAACTGATAAAATAAATGTAGACATATAAAAAAAAGATGATGTCTACATTTTTTATGTTATTTTATATTTAGGAGGAAAAATAATGAATAATATGAGAACGCCAGAAGAAAAAGAAATAATCCTTAAAGATTACTTAAGTGGTACAGGAATAAAAGAAATAGAAAGAAAATATGAAGTTAGTAACGTTCAAGTTTATCGTTGGTTAGAGAAGTATCAAAAGGATGGGATTGAAGGATTAAAATCAAAAACAGGAATATCTACTGGTGGTAATAAAGGAATCGGAAGAAGAAAGCCTAAAAATAAAATTGAAGAATTAGAAATAGAATTAATGAAGAAAGATATAGAGATTGCTCGATTAAAAAAAGGTTATACAGTGAAAGGAGTTGGTCAAAAAAAGGAATTCGTTACTACATTCAACAAGAATATAAAGTAATAGATGAATATAAAAATAAGTATTCTGTAAAGTTATTATGTGAATATATGTCAGTAAGTCGGTCGGGATATTATAAATGGAAATATAGGACTGAACATCCAACAATGAAAATGATATCAAGACAATCGGATATTGATTTAATAACTAGAATACATAATAAACATAAAGCACATGGATATAGATGGATAAATGCGTATGCAAGACAAAAGTATGGTATTGTTTGGTCGGATCATCATGTTCATTTATGTTGTAAATATGCAAACATTAAATATCAAGGCAAACATTACCAATGGAAGAAACCAGATGAAGAGCATGAAAGATTTAATAATTTAGTTTGGAACGGATGGAAATACTTAACAAGACCATTTGAAGTTATTGTTTCAGATATGACAACATTTAAAGTAAAAGGGACATATTACGAATTAACAATGTACTTTGATGCTTGGAATAAAGAAATAGTTGGTTATGGTTTAACATCTCGTAAAGGAGATATAAGATCATATTATGATGGTTTAAAACAAGTTTTAGACAAAATAAAAGAAGAACAAACTCAAGAACCAATCATATTGCATACAGACCAAGGTTCTGTTTATTCTTCTACATCTTATAACAATCTTCTTACCGAATTTAATATCCAAAGATCAATGAGTCGAGCCGGTACTCCAACAGACAATCCAGTTAACGAATCATTAAATGGTTGGATTAAAGAAGAATTGTTTATTGATTTTGATTTAAAACATTCAGATAACGTTCCAAATCTAATTAAATTATACATTGAATACTATAATTATGAAAGACCTAGTTATGCTTTAAACTATAAAACCCCCATCCAATATAAAATTGAATCAGGGTTTTAATCTACTTTTTTAACTGTCTACTTTTTATTGACTAGTTCATTTTGCTCTTCTATTTTAATTTGGTACATACATGAATGGGTCGATAATATTTGATCTATATTGGCCATATGTTCCATTATATACCCAACCATAATCTCTAGACATTTCTAAGTGAAGATGACATCCTGTTGAATTACCAGTTGAACCAACGTAACCAATGACATCGCCAATGTTTACATCTTGTCCAACACTTACATTATAACCTTGTAAGTGAGCATATTGTGAGAATACTAATCTACCGTTGACATTATGAACAATTAGAATCATTTTTGCTCCCCAGGCATCTAGTGTATTTCCAACATAGTATACTCTACCGGCTGCGACTGGATAGATTGCTGTTCCACAACCTGCAGCATAGTCAACACCTTTGTGTCCGCCACCATAATACCAACTAATATATCCACCATTAATTGGACGTCTAAAACCGTTTTCACCAACGACAGCACCTGTTCCAACGTTAGAGTTACCTCCACCTGATGAAACAGGAGGTTTATCACAAGTTACACCAATTACATCATTTGATCTACATCCTCTACTCTTGTAGTAAGATACTTGTTTTTTATAGTATTCTATTTGTCCTTTTGTACTTGGGATAGTTCCTTCGATTTCTCTGTTTTCTGTTTCAATTCTTTCTTTTTCAGAATTTAATTCAACCTGTAAATCAGCAAGTTCATCATTTTTTTCATCTAAATCTTTTGTTTTTTGTTTATTTTCTTCAATTAACTTTTCTAAATCATCCATTACTTCTTCATTATAATCAGTTAATTGTTCTACAACTGAAACACGATAAATCATATCAGTAATACTATCTGCTTCAAATATATATTCTAAGTATGTATTTTCATTACTTATTACTTGAAAATATTGAACTAAGTCTTTACTTTCTCTTTCTTTCTTTTTTATTTTTTTATTACTTTTATCTATTTCAGTTTTTAAATTTTCTATTTCTTCTTCAGCTTCTGTTATTTGTTCTTCAATATCAGCAATCTTTGCTTTTATTTCAGCAACTTCTTTATCATTTTTGGCCATTTTTGCTTCTTTTTCTTCTAATTCTTTGGTATATTTTTCTACCATATTTTCATATTCTTTTAAAGTTACAGCATGAGTTGTAGTTGGTAGAACTAAAATGCATATGCAAAGGATAGCAACAATTATTTTTACTTTCTTCATATTACACCTTCAAATACTTTCTTACCGCTCCGGCACTACCTATCATACCAACGATAATTCCTATTACAACAACGATTAAAGAAGCGTTATAGATAAATGGTTCAGGTTTAATAAGTTCGATTAATTGCGTAAATAAATGTCCTTCAAAATGATTATAAAATGCTAAGTATCCATAAGTTATTAAAATTACAGGGATGATTGCTCCAAAGAAACCTAGAATCATTCCTTCAATAATAAATGGTACTTTGATAGCAAAGTTACTAGCACCTACTAATCGCATAATTCCAATTTCTCTTTTTCTAGAGAAAATAGTTAATTTAATAGTATTAATGATTAGGAAGATTGTTACAATTATTAAAGCAATAACAACACCGTAGGCAACTTTTTCAATTGATGAGAAAGCATTTACTAGTTTTTCAACCATACCTTCTCCATATTGAACAGTGTCTACTTTATCCATTTTCTTTAATTCATCAGCTGTTTTTCCCATATTATCAACATTATTAACTTTTATTTTAAATGTGTCTCTTAGTGGGTTTTCATCATTTTTCCAATCTTTCATAACAGATTCAAAGACATCATTTTCTTTCATCATATCTTTTCTAACATCATTTTTACTTTCAAATGTATACTTGGCAATATTCTTTTTGGAATCTAGTTTTTCTTTCATTGCATTAACATCTTCTTCTGTTGCATCGTTATCCATGAAAACGACAATTGTTAAGTCACGTTCTATTTCTTTGGTGAAATTTTGTACATTGAAAGAAGCCATTATAGCAATCGCTACAATAATTAGGGTTATTGTTATACAGGAAATTGAAGCTAGAGATAAACTGAAGTTTCTAATTACACTTTTAAAAGCATCTCTGATACTTCTTCCTAACAGTCTAAATATTTTCATCTACGTATGTTCCTTTCTTTTTAAAGTTAACCAAGTGTCCATCTTTTAGAGTTACAACTTGTTTCTTCATTTTATTAACAATTTCCTTATCATGTGTTGCCATGATAATTGTTGTTCCTCTTGTTTTATTTATGTTATCTAATACCTTCATAATTTCCATACTTCGTTCAGGATCAAGGTTTCCCGTAGGTTCATCACATAGTAAAAGTTTAGGATTATTAACGATAGCTCTTGCAATCGCAACACGTTGTTGTTCTCCTCCTGATAATTGATCTGGATAGTTATGTACTTTGTTTTTTAAGCCAACCTCTTCTAAGGCGCGTAATACATTTCTTCTTGTTTGGTCTTTAGTAGCTCCAATTACTTCCATAGCAAAAGCAACATTTTCAAATACAGTTAGCTTTGGTAGTAAACGATAATCTTGGAAAACTATTCCTAGTTTTCTTCTAAGTTTATAAACTTTTGTGTTTCTTAATCTTGCTACATCAAGACCTCCAACAACAATTTGTCCTTTTGTTGGTTTTTCTTCACGGTATAACATCTTGATTAAAGTACTTTTACCACTACCAGATCCACCTATTACGAAAGTAAAAGAACCTTTTTCGATTGCTAGGTTTAAATCATAGATTGCTGTAACACCATTTTTATATTTTTTTTCAACATTTTTTAATCTTATTAAGTCCATATTTACCTCCACTCTAGTATATTTCATTATATCATATATTTCGACATTACAAAAGAGGAGTTTAGGTAATTCTCCTCTTTTCTTTTATTATACACTATATTATACAGTTTCTCCTTTAACTTCATAGGCATCTTCTACTACATAGAATATTTTAGGGTCTATTAACTTTATTCCTTCTGTTACTCGATAATAATCCCTAGTTGGAATAACACAAAATATAGTTTGAGAATTTTTATGAAATAGTCTTTTAGGAGTATCGAGTATTATAGCTTTATGATGAAGTTTATTAACAATGTATTCTTTTACTTGTTTTTCTTTGGTTGTAACAATATACATTGCTTTATTTGAGGATGTTTGTAATAAGACTTTATCTATCATAAGGTTATTAATGTAGATTAAAATAATAGCATACATTAACATAGACCAACCAAAGAAGAAACTTCCTAGTAAAATGATTATACCATTTATTATCATACTTGATTTAGTTACAGGAAATTTAAAATATTCATATAGTATTTGACTTATAATGGGTAATCCACCATTACTAAATCCTGTTTTATAAATATATCCGTTTGCTATACCGCCTATTACTCCAGCAAAAATTATAATTAAAAATATATCATTATGATCAATTGTAATATTAGGAGTAATTAAGCTTGTTAGCTTTACAAATAAAGGATAAATAAAAGTTGCGGCTAAGGAAACTATCGTTTTTTCTTTTCCTAAAAACATAGCACTAAATAATAAACAGATACCAGATATTAAAAATATCATTATAGATGAATCAATTCCATATAAATAGTTTGTTAAGACAGCAATACCATTTACGCCACCTGGTACTAATTCTGTTGGTAATAATAATAAATTATAGACAAAAGCTAAGACTAATAGACATGTAAGAAGAGTTAATAATCTTAAACCCAAATTTTTTCTAGTTATTACCTTAATAATATCATCTAATACGTTTTCCATTATTCACCTCCAAATACTTCGTAGGAGTCTGTAACAACGAAGAAAGCATTGTGATCAATCGTGGTAATACCTTCTTTTAAACGATAATAGTCTTTTGTAGGAAGAACACACATTAAAATTGATTGATTGTCGTTTGTGTATCCACCTTTTGCTTTTATTTCAGTAACACCATGATTTAAATATTTAATAATATATTCTTTTATTTTCTCCTCTTCTTCTGTAACAATATAGAATGCTTTACTATCAGAAACACCAAGTATAACTCTATCAGACATAAAACTTATTACATATAAAGTAATAATTGAATACATAAAGTGTGTTGGTCCAAAGATAAAAGCAGTTAATAAGACGATGGTCCCATCACAATATAACATACTTCTACCCATACTTGTTTTTAAATATTTAGATAAAATCTGATTAATAATATCTGTTCCACCTGTTGTAAATCCTGCTTTATAAATTAGTCCAGCACCAAAACCATAAACTACTCCACCGAAGACTGATAAAAGTAAAAGTTGTTCTGTATCTATTTTTATATATACTCCAATATCACTAGTTAGACTTACTAATATAGGAAAAAGAATTGAACCTAAAACAGTTGCTTTTGTTTTCTTTTTACCTAATAGAAAATAGCTTAATATTAAAAGAGTAATATTAGCAATTAAAATAAATAAAGAATTGTTGATGTTTGTCAATCTATTTAAGATGATGGCAAATCCACCTACTCCGCCCGGTACAATATTGTTTGGTACTAGGAATAGATTATATGATGTGGCAATTAAAAGACAACCAATGAAAAATTGAATATGTCTTTTTACTGATGACTTAGAATTAATCTCTTTTAATATTTTAACATCTAAATGATTATTAAATAGTTTTAACATATGCCACCTCTTTTACTCTTTTTATCTTATTTATTTTTTAAATTAGCTTCTATAAACATATCTATATCCCCATCCAAAACCTTATTAACATTGCTAGTTTCGACATTAGTACGGTGATCTTTTACCATCGAATAAGGATGTAAGACATAACTTCTTATTTGTGAACCAAAGTTAATGTTTGCTTGAGTCCCTTTTATACTATTTAGTTCTTCTTCTTGTTCTTCTAACTTTTTCATTAATAATTTATTTTTCAACACTTTTAGTGCTTGTTCTTTATTTTGAATTTGACTTCTTTCATTTTGGCAAGTTACCACTATCTTGGTAGGTAAATGAGTAATTCTTACAGCAGAATCTGTGGTATTAACACCTTGTCCCCCTGCTCCTGTTGAACGATAAACATCTATTTTCAAATCTTTTTCGTCTAATTCAATACTATTATCTTGTTCTATTTCAGGAGTTACTTCAACAGAGGCAAAAGATGTGTGACGTCTATTATTAGAGTCAAACGGAGAAAGTCGTACTAATCGATGGACACCTTTTTCATTTTTTAAGTATCCATAAGCATTGGTACCATTTACTCTTATAGAAACACTTTTAAGTCCCGCTTCATCTCCATCTTGATAATCTAAAACTTCTATTTTATATTTTTTTTGTTCACACCATCTTGTATACATACGATATAACATTAAGGCCCAGTCGCATGACTCTGTTCCTCCTGCTCCTGGATGAATTTCTAAAATGCAGGCATTTTTATCATATGGACCATTTAATAAAAGTAGGAGATGTAAAGCTTCTGTTTTATTGGTAATATCTTTTGTATCTTTTTCTAATTCTATTAGAGTTTTTTCATCTATCTCTAATTCTAATAATTCAATCAGTTCAAGATTATCATTAATCTTTTTGATTAAATTTTCTATGCTATTTACGGTTTCTTTGGTTTCATTTAGTTCTTTTATTATCTTTTCTGCTTGTTCTCTATCATTCCAAAAGTTTTCTTTACTAGTTTCTTGTTCTAAAGAGTTTATTTTTTCTTTTTGATTTTCAATGTCAAAGTGACCTCCATAAATCATCTAGTGTTTTTTTGTTTTGTAACAATTGTTCTTTTATTTCTTTTAATTCCATAGTCTTCTCCTTTATATATTTTGTCCTAAAATAAATTAACTATTCAAAATCATAGATAAGGTAACATATTTTTATTAATTTCTCAACTTTTTAGGTATATATTTTTTTATTTTACGTATATTATTAGTGAGGAAGGTTCACTGTTAAGTGTGAAGATCCTCTGTATATAGATTAAGGAGCCTATCGGCTCCTTTTATTTTTATTTTTCTTTTTGCGGATTTAAACGATGTGAGGCAATGTTTCGCATGATTGCTTCACTTCCTTTTATAAAGTTATTTAAATCTCTTACTTGCGATTCTTCATCTTGATAATATCCTGGTGGTTTTTTACAAATATATTTAAATGCCTCTTCGCAAACGGAAGCTAGGGCATCGATATTATCCATTCCAAAACATCTATCACATTCATCAAATGTTTCTTGTTGTCTACTTCTTATCAAATCAGCTCTATACTTTTGATATAGCGGTTCTATCAATGGAAAACAATATCTATAAGTAACCTGGGGACGATTTGAAAAATTAGGATTTGTAAATATATAAGTGCCTTCTTCTTCCATCATCGTTGATATATCTGTTGCGATTCTTTCATTGATAGCTTCATCTAAAATTTCTCTTTTTCTATCTTCTTGTGTTGGAGACCATGCATCAATAATATCAAAACCTAATTTTATTTTCATATTTCCATCAGACTCAAATATATTTTGTTCTAAAACGTGATTAAGTTCATGAACAATCATATGATCTTCATTTCCAATAATAGGATATAAATTTATTAAAATTATTGGATAGTTTTCACCAGTTGCTTTTTTTACAGCTGGAATAGTACAAGTTTCTTTCAACATCATAATTGCTGCTAAATCTTGTTTGGTTACTATTCCTTTTTCAGCTAGTTCTTGACATAATTCGTTATATGGATGCGATAATTGATAAAACTCACGTCGTGCCATTGTTGCAAGATGATTTCTTCTATTGTTTAATTTTTCTATTGTTTCTTGACTTGGAATTATTTTTTTACATTCTGGATCATTTTCATATGCTTCATAATTACAACCATGATTTATACCATGATTAATAAAGTATAGCATTCTAAGAACCTTTAATTCAGCAATGACACTTTCTGTTAATGTTTGATTTTTAATATGGTTTTCTATATCCTCAGCAAAAGCTTCAATATTACCACACAAAGATATAACATCCCCAGCAATATCAGTAAAGTGACCATTTAAATCTTCTTCTGTAATTTCTTCTTTTTTTAACAAAGTCTCTAAATATTCTTGTTCTTTAGGTGGTAAAAGATAGGCAAACTCTTTAATGAATTGAATATTATATTTGAATTCTATTGCTCTTAGAACATCTTCATGTTTTTCTACATATTCTTCAATTTCTTGATATGGAGGCTTAGATAATTCTAAAGTTTTTTTAAGTTTTTCTAATTCTTTTTCATGTGCTAAGAATACATTTTTCCAGTCTAATACGTTATGTTTGGCAACTATATCTTCAAAAAGAACAGTACCTTCATCAGAAAAAAATGTTTGTAAAAAAGAGACAATATTTTCAATATCAGTATCTGTTAATGGTTCTTCTTTAAAATAATTCATTAAGCTTGATAAACTTTTTAAACTTATAGATAAATTAGAGTCTATATTTTCATCTGTTGGTATACCTACTTTATCTAAAAACTCAAAAGTTAGTTCCTCATCAAGGTCTCTAAATTCATCTTCTAATAAGATATCCATATCAAAAGGATCTATATAAGCATAAATTATGCAATGAGAAAACTTATCGTTAATAAAGTCTCTTTCTTGTTCTCCATAATAACTAACAAAACTTTCTGTAAACAATGGTAAATTTTTTCTTAAATAATCTTTTGCATTAAAATATTTTTGATATTCTTCTGGCATACATTTCGTCCCCCTCAATTTTAAAGTTATTATAACAAATAAAACAAAATAAAAAAAGCATTGAATTTCAATGCTTATTTAACGTATTTTAATTCTCCCATACGTGATGTTGGGACAAAACCGGCAGGTGCAGCAATTACATCTGGTATTCTGTTAACAACAGTTGCACAGGTAAGTCTAACGGTATCTGGTTTTTCAATTACCATTGTAGTATCTTGTTCTCCACAAATTGTCCAAGCATTTCTATCGACTTCGTCTTTATTATATACTTTACCTATACATTCTGTTTCTAGAGTTATTCCTTCTTTTGTTTCGGTAGTTACAACAGCACTCATACCTGTTGCCATTCCAGTTTTTACGGTCATTCCTAATGTGCTTGACTCAATGTCGTAGTCATTAAATTGAGGAACACATTTTTGTCTTTGACTTACTACAGTTAAGCCAAGCTTGTCACATAACCAACCGTTAACATTCCACATATATGATGGAGCATAGTTACCACTTTCAATTACTTTTTGTCTTTCCTCATCACTAATTTCATCGGCACTAGCTACTTGTTTTTCAAATTCTTCTTTAGTAAGACCAGCTCCATGTGCTTTTGCTAAAGCGATACCATAATCTTCAACATTATAAGAAGAACTTCCTTTTATTTTAGTAATTTTATGACTTGATCCTACTATTGTTGCAATTAGATTTCCCCAGTATGCATCTTGATATCCACTTCCTGTGATTGTACAGTTGTTCTTTTTAGCCAATTCATCTATTTCTTTAGTTAAATTAGGATTAGAATTTATTGGATAAAATGCTTCTTCACACGTTGTAATCGCATTAACTCCACATTTAGCACAAGTAAGTAATGCTTCTTTTACATCTTCTAGTAAGCTCATAGTCGTTACAATTACACAATCTGGTTTAAGACTATTTAATAATGCTTCGGCATTTTTCACATCATCAATCTTAACACCTGTATTTTCTGTTCCCATTACTTCTCCAATGTCTTTACCAATTACACTTGGATTAATATCAACAGCTCCTACGATTTCTGCACCATTTTCAATTACATAACGCATGGTGTAAACACTCATTTTTCCACATCCATATTGGAATATTTTTAATCCTTTCATTAAATCCCTACCTTTCTAATTTTATTATATCATTATATTTTTATTTTTTACTTTTAGATAAAAAAAATTACACTTATTTGTGTAATTTTTGTCTAGTATTTATTTAGAATAATTTTTATATGACTTTATAAAAGCAAATATTGAAGTATATTTTAAACTTCTTTTACCTATATGACCATCCACCATTCTAGTTATAGTATGCGGTCTTTTCTTTAATCTGTTAACTGCATGTTTATCTAATTTCACAATAAAAAATTGAGCTATACCCATAATCTTTTTTGACTGACGTAATGTTTTGGTGCTTCTTATATATTCTTTTAAGACATTTTTATTATTTATGATACTTAGAGCGGCCATTTTACCAGAATATAGTGCTTGATATATTCCTTCACCAGTTAATGGTTCTGAAAAGCTCCCAGCGTCTCCTACAAATAAAACACCATGTTTATCTGTTGGTTTTACAATAGTAGTGTTAGGAAGTAAAGCTCCTTTTCGCTGATAATTGTTTATGTTTTTGACACCTAACTCTTTTAAGAATTTTTCAGTAATTTCTACAGCACTTTTTTCTTTTTTAGCAAAGCCAAGACCAACATTATAAAAGTCTCCTTTAGGAAAAATCCATCCTAATTGTTTACCATTTTGGTCATAAAAAGATAATTCGTTTTTGTATTTAAAATCTTTTTTATGAATATCATATTCTATAAAAAATACTTTCTTTAATTGCTTTTTATTTAGTGCTTTTCTTACATAGCTATTAACACCATCTGCTGCTACTAAATATTGGTATGAAAATATTTTTTTATCTTTCGTATAAATCTTTTTATTCTTAAAATCTATTTTTTCAATAAATGTTCCTTCATATGTTTTGCCGCCATGTTCTTTGTAGTAATCTAATAAATAATTGTCTAATACTTTTCTATCACAAATAGTAAAGGTTGTTTCAGTGTGAGATGAGGCCATAAGTTTATAGTTAAGATAAAATCCTATTGAACGACTTGTATCTATTTTTATTGCTTGATTAATATCAGTTAACGTTTTATCAGACATAATTTCAGCTAATAATTTTATTGTTTTTTCAGGTAATAGACCTCCACATACTTTTTCTCTAGGAAAGATAGCTTTATCTATGATACAACAGTTTTTATTTTTCTTTAATAGTTCTATGCCACAGGCACTACCAGATGGACCACCACCGATAATAATCGTTTCAAAAAAAATTTCTTTTTGCATATCTAACCACTCCTTATTAAACTCTATCTTTTCCCCACCAACCTGGTAATAGTTCTTCAAGTTTTACGGTTTCCTTTGTTTTTTCATCTTTTAATATTTCAATATTTTTACTATTACTACTTAATTGCATCAAATATTCTCGACAAGCTCCACAGGGATAACCAACTTTTCCCTGGGAATCTACACAAACAAGTTTTACTATTTCATTTTCTCCATTTGTAATCATATTGGCAATAGCATTTCTTTCTGCACACATTCCTAAAGAAGAAGCTGTATCAATACATACTCCAGTGTAAATATTATGATTTTTTGTTAGAATAGCAGCTCCTACGGCACCAGCTTCAATCATACCTGATACATGATGAGGAAATCTTATGTTTTTTGCTTTTTTATATAATTCTTGCCAGACATTATTTTCGCTATGTAAATATTCAATATGAATAGCAAATACACCTTTTTCTTTAATTACTTCTTTATAGTCACTTATCTTATTAACATTATTAATTGCTTCTTCTTTATCATCAGTTGAGGATGTTGTATATTTTGTACCTTCTAAAGTAAATAATTCTTCCAATGTTTTATAATAATTAACCTCTTTTACTTTTACATAAAATACGCCTAAGTAATTACTGGTAAATTGAATAACATCACCATTTTTTAGCTTTTTATATTTATCATTTTTATTAGCTCTAATTTCTACTCTCTTTGTATTATTTTTTATAGCTTTCGCCGCTCTATCATTGATTTCTAGTTTCAGTATTTCTCCTTCTTTTTCTTCTATGCTATCAACAACTTCAGCTGTATCAGTATCTATTATTTCAATTTTTTGTAAGTATGGCATTATTTTTTTATACGCTGGTAAAGCTACCTCCAATAACTGTTTAGTTGTTGTTGTAGCATCATGCAAACTATCAAAAATATCCCACTCAACCAACCCATCTAAGTCATCAGATAATAAATAGGGTTTAGGTGTTTTCAT
>CALVJZ010000033.1 GCA_944332465.1 uncultured Bacilli bacterium
AAGTTATGTTCGATGACTACTACTGTATCCTTATTATCTACTATTTTCTGTAAAATTGCAAGAAGACGCTTGATATCATCAGTATGTAATCCAGTTGTTGGTTCATCTAGAACAAACAAGGTTTTTCCAGTCGCTTTTTTCTGTAGCTCTTTGGCAAGTTTTACACGTTCTGCCTCTCCTCCTGATAAAGTTGGAGCTGGTTGCCCTAATTTAATATAACCTAGTCCAACATCTTCTAAAACTTGTAGTTTCTTTTTACTCTTTGGTACGTTTGAGAAAAACTCTAATGCTTCACTAACTCTCATATCCAAAACTTCAGCTATATTTTTACCTTTATATTTAATATTAAGTGTTTCTCTATTATATCTAGTACCATGACATACTTCACAAGGTACATAAACATCAGGTAGAAAGTGCATTTCAATTTTTTTGACACCGTCTCCACGACAAGCTTCACAACGTCCACCTTTGACATTAAAGGAAAAACGATTTTTTTCAAATCCATACATTTTTGCTTCTTTTGTTGTGGTGAAAAGAGTTCTAATATCATCAAATACGCCAGTATATGTAGCTGGGTTAGATCGAGGTGTTCTGCCAATAGGGTTTTGTGATATAGCAACTAGTTTATCAATATTATCTAAGCCTAAAATCTTTTTGAATTTCCCAGGTTTTTCTTTTGAACTATATAGTTTGGAAGCAACTGCTTTACAAAGTATTTCATTAATTAAGCTACTTTTTCCACTTCCTGATACTCCCGTTACACAAGTAAAGGTACCTAGAGGTATATCTACATCGATATTTTTTAAGTTATGTTCTTCAGCACCTTTAATTTTTAGGAATTTTTTGTTGCCTTTTCTTCTGTTTTTTGGAATTTCAATTCTTTTTTTGCCACTTAAGTATTCTCCTGTAATACTATTTTCATTTTTCATAACTTCTTCTGGAGTGCCTGCAGCAACTATTTGACCACCGTTATCTCCAGCACCAGGTCCAATGTCAACTAGATAATCACAAGCTAACATTGTATCAGTATCATGTTCGACAACAATTAATGTGTTTCCTAAGTTACGCATTTCTAACATAGAGTTAATTAGCTTTTCATTATCTCTTTGGTGTAGTCCGATACTTGGTTCATCTAAGACATATAAAACACCTGTTAAATGGGAACCTATTTGTGTTGCTAAACGGATACGTTGGGCTTCTCCTCCTGATAGTGTTCCAGCACTTCTACTTAAAGTAAGATATTCTAGGCCAACATTTTTTAGGAAGTGTAAGCGGTCTTGTACTTCTTTAATTACAAGTTTAGCAATTTCTTTTTTTTCTTCTGATAACTTTAAGTTATCAAAAAATGGAATTAACTCTTTAATACTCATCTGAGTTACTTCATAAATATTTTTATTATTTAGTTTTACAGATAAAACGTCATCATTTAATCTGGCACCATGACAAGTTTCACAAGTATGTTCTACCATATAGTTTTCTAACCATTCTCTAATCCATGTAGAACTTGTTTCCATATATCGTCTTTCTAAATTATTGACAATTCCTTCATAAAAGTCTCTACTATTATATTTATTACCACTTTTTGAAGAGTAAGCAAAATGAATTACTTCATCTGAACCATAAAGTATTACATTTTGTTGTTTTTTAGTTAAACTTTTCCATGGCTTTGTCATATCTATTTTATAATGTTTACAAACACATTCTAGCTTTTTATAATCTATACCTTCAGGATCATCAGTTAAAGTCTTTATGCATCCTTTTGAAATAGATTTTTCTTTATCAGGGATTAATAAATCTGCATCTATTTGTAGTTTAACTCCTAGTCCTTTACAATCAGGGCATGCACCATATGGAGCATTAAAACTAAATATTCTTGGCTCTAACTCTGGTAGAGAAAATTCACAATATGGACAAGCAAACGATTCTGACATAAGAATTTCTTTTTTATTATCACCTAATATTTGAATAATTACTTTTCCTTCTGATAATTTTGTAGCAGCTTCAATTGCTTCAAATAATCTAGAACGGATACCGTCTTTTATTATTAAGCGGTCAATAACTACATCAATTTTATGTTTTTTATTTTTATCTAGGTTTATTTCTTCTGACAAATCTAGTGTTTCATCATCAACACGTACTCTTACATATCCTTCTTTACGTAAGTTTTCTAATAAGTCTTTTTGAGTACCTTTTTCACCATGTACAACAGGAGACATAATGATTATTTTCGTTCCTTCTTCATATTCTAATACTTTATTTGTCATTTCTTCTACACTTTGACTAGTAATAGGAATATGATGATTAGGACAATAAGGAACACCTACTCTAGCGAAGATAAGTCTTAAATAATCATATATTTCTGTAACAGTTCCTACTGTAGAACGTGGATTATTATTAGTTGTTTTTTGATCTATACTAATAGCTGGAGATAACCCTTCAATACTATCTACATCTGGTTTTTCACTGTTACCTAAAAATTGTCTAGCATAGGCAGAAAGACTTTCTACATAACGTCTTTGACCTTCAGCATATATTGTATCAAAAGCTAAACTACTTTTTCCACTTCCAGAAACACCTGTCATAACAATAAGCTTATTCTTTGGTAATTCTATATTTATATTTTTTAAGTTGTTTTCTCTTGCACCTTTTACAATAATTTTATCCATACTCTTCACCTGCCATGATATTATATCATTTTTGTCTTTGTTTTTGAAACAATTTTATTTTAATCATATTGAAGCGTTTCGTCAATCGAACAAAGAAAAATCAGAAGAATTCTTCTGATTATTTTAAAACCAATCTTTTTTCAAGTGTAGTTGAAAGTGTTTGGGCATTTTGTAAGACTTGATTACTAATTTTTTCTTCTACCATATCTGGGGTAATAAGTACTTGTTCTAGGTCTCTTTCTAAATCCTCTGCTTTTTTTTCATCATGTTCTTTATATCTAGCATGTCCTATTTGAAAATTATATGAATTAAAGGGAACTAAGTAACCATTATCTTCTAAATGAAGAGGTGTTGAAGAAAAATCGGTAATAAAGGCTTTTAATTGTTCAAGAAATTCTCTTGCTGTTTCAGGATATAATTCTGTAATTATATCAATATTACGTTTTTCTTTTTCTAAAAGAGGAATATAGAAAGCACGTATTTTTTGTTTTAAGTCATCTGGTACTCCTATTAATGAAACCTGGGTATCAAAAAATCTGGCATCGTTTACTTTAGGCCTATCTAAATACATAAACATTGTTGAAAATTCATGATCAATCATAGGCGCTATTTCGATAGAGTCTCCTTGTTCAAAAAACAAAACATTTTCATAATGAAAGTTTTGATCTTGTCTTAAAATGGAACATAAAATTTGCATCGCAACTTCTTGTCCTAGTTCAGGGTGTTCTTTAAAAAATTGTGATGTTAAAATAGCAGTATAGTCATATATTACTTCACAATAGTTAGTATAGTTTGAAATATCTGGGAGTAAATCTTGGTATTTTCTACACAATTCATATAAGTTTAGAAGTTTATAATCGTCTTTTGCAAGTCTATCTACTGTTGTTCCATGATGGTACTTTTCAGGATATTCATCTTCAATATGTTTTATTATTCCTAGTTGATAGATAGGCGTTGAAGAGTCAAAATACTTATTAAGAATCGTTGACCAAAACACTTCACTATAAGCAAAGTATGGTGTTGTAAATGGCTTTGTTTTAGAAAGAGGTTTAAATACTATTTCTTTTCCATCAACAGAAAAAGTAGGAAAATACTTTTTGCTTTTTACTTTTCCTTGAGCTTCACTTGTTAAATTACCACTTCTATTTCGGTAATCATAATTATTAACTTGCCAATTAAATTCCATTTTTACACCTACTTATTATTTCTTTCTTTAAATGTACATGACTGACATAATTTTTCTATTGGTTTTCTATCTTGTAGTGATTTCTTTAAGTTTTGATATCTACTACTTTTCTCAATTTCTTCGATAGTTTCGTTGAAGATATTTCCTAAATTTATGATTCCATTACTATCTAGACAACATGGTACTACGGTTCCATCTACTAATATAGCAATCTGTGTTTTTAGTGCATAGCAATATCCACAACTTTTGTGACTTGTAATTTCTGGCCATTCAAATTCATTATCTTTATCCACATATATTGTGGAAGAAATTTTTACATTATTCTCTTTTTTTAGTTTTTCCACTGTTTCTGTTGATAAATTATAATAATTCTTTAGTTTTTCCACTATCTCTGTGGATTTTTTATCTAGTTTATTATTCTTTAAGGTCCATAATCTATAAATCACCACAGTATCTTTGGATAATTTTTCTACACCTTTAAAAATATTTTCTTCATAGTTTTTGTTATTTTGTTCACAGTGAAGAGAAAAATTTATTTTATGTAATGCTTTACAATCTTTTAAGCTATCTACAAGTTTGGGAAATAGTATTCCATTTGTTGTTAGATGAACGGTTAAATGATATTTTTCTGCTAACTTTATAAAATCTACCAAATTAGGATGTAAGAGAGGTTCACCTTTGACGTGAAGATAAATTACATTAGTAACTTTTTGTATTTCTTTTAAAATATGTTCAAATTGCTCTTTTGTCATAAACTTTTTTTCTCTAGTTACTGGGGAACAAAATGAACAATTTAAGTTACAGTTATTAGTAATTTCTATATATACTTTTCTATATTTTGACATATTATTTACTCGATTTCATTTCAAATAAAATATCGCGTAATTCCATAGCACGTTCAAAGTCTAAGGCTTTTGCTGCTTCTCTCATCTCTTGTTCAATAGTATCAATTGTTTTAGCAAATTCTTTCTTGGTCATTTTCTTTGGTTTTTCAGCTTTTCCTTCATCAATATTACTAATTACTTCTCTTATTTCTTTTTTAATTGTCTGTGGTGTAATGCCATGTTCTTGGTTATATTTTTCTTGTATTGTTCGACGTCTAGCAGTTTCTTCAATGGTTTCTTTCATAGAATCTGTTATTTTATCACCATACATAATAACATGTCCGTTAGCATTTCTGGCACACCGTCCAACAGTTTGGATTAAACTTCGAGTACTACGTAAGAAACCTTCTTTATCTGCATCTAATATAGCAATTAAAGATACTTCGGGAATATCAATACCTTCACGTAATAAGTTGATTCCTACAACAACATCATATTTTCCAACTCTTAAATCGTGTATAATTTGTAATCTTTCAAGTGTTTTTATTTCAGAGTGAAGATAAGCAACTTTAATATCTAATTCTTTTAAATAATTTGTTAATTCTTCTGACATACGGATAGTAAGTGTTGTAACTAATACTCTTTCGTTTTTGTTGATTCTATCTTTTATTTCTCCTACTAAATCATCAATTTGGCCTTCTGTCTTTCTAACTTCAATAGTTGGATCTAAAAGTCCTGTAGGACGTATTATTTGTTCTACATATTTACCATGAACGTGTTCTAATTCTAAATCTCCTGGTGTTGCGGAAATATAGATGGCTTGATTAATTTTCTTTTCAAATTCATCGTATTTTAAGGGTCTATTGTCTAAGGCACTAGGTAAACGAAAACCATATTCTACTAGGTTTAGTTTTCTTGCTCTATCGCCATTATACATTCCTCTAACTTGTGGTAGTGTTACATGAGATTCATCGACAACGAGTAAATAGTCCTTAGGAAAGAAATCCATTAAAGTCGTTGGCGTTTCGCCTTTTTTTCTTCCAGCCATAGGTGCAGAATAGTTTTCTATTCCAGAACAAAAACCCGTTTCTTCTAACATTTCTATATCATAATTAGTTCTTTGTTCTAGACGTTCGGCAGCAACTAATTTATTATTGTCTTTTAATTCTTGGACTCTTTCTTTTAATTCTTGTTTTATACGAAGTATGGCCGCTTTTAACTTGTCATCACTTACAACGAAGTGACTAGCGGGAAAAAGACTTAAATTCTTTTTGTTTTCAATAATAGCGCCAGTTAATGTATCTATTTCACTAATTCTATCTATTTCATTGCCAAAGAATTCTATTCTATAACCAGTTTTATCTTGATACGCAGGTATAAGTTCTACAATATCTCCACGTACTCTAAAAGTTCCTCTTTTAAAGTCCATATCATTTCTTTCATATAACATTTCAACAAGTTTAGCTAACATTTCATTTCTATCCATTTCATCACCAACGGATAAAGTTAACATTTTATTTTTATATTCTTCTACTTCTCCTATACCATAGATACAAGAGACACTCGCAACTACAATGACATCGTCTCGTGATAATAAACTACTTGTAGCAGCATGACGAAGTTCATCTATTTCATCATTAATAGAAGAATCTTTTTCAATATATGTATCTGTTGATGGTACATATGCTTCTGGTTGATAATAATCATAATATGATACAAAGTACTCTACCTTGTTTTCGGGAAAAAGTTCTTTTAATTCAGAATAAAGTTGACCTGCTAAAGTTTTATTATGAGCCAAAACTAAGGTTGGTTTATTAACTTTAGCAATCACATTAGCAATAGTAAATGTTTTTCCAGTACCAGTTGCACCTAATAAAACTTGTTCTTTTTTACCTTCGTTTATACCATCTACTAATTCTTTTATCGCTTCTGGTTGATCTCCACTGGGTGTGAATTTTGATACTAATTTAAACATATACTTCACCCTTTCGTCAGTATTTTATCATGTTTTTTTAATATTTACCATCTATTCGGCGTAGGACTTTTTCTCTTGTGTCTTGGTAAGAGTTTAGTACATCCTTAATTGTTTCTCTTGGTTCTGTTTGAAGTCTACTATCAGGCATTATAAGACCTGCTTCTACAATTCTTTCTAAATCATCCATAATTGAATATTTATGAAAATCATTAAAAAAATTGGGTGATATTTGACAAGTATAATCTTTTTCCTCTAATATTTTTTGTAATAGTCTTGGATTAGTTTGCCTATTACCTCTATGCATTTCATCTAGTAATCTTCTTATATCATCACCTGTAATACGACTATAGGAAGAAAAATATGTAAGGTGATTCATTAAGTCTAACCAAGGGCCTGTTACACCATATCCTCCACCATATACTTTTCTGTCTACTCTTTCTACACCACGATATGGTGGTTTATTTCTATTATTTGCACAATTTTCTCTAATTAATCTATCAAAATTATTATCACAAACTAACTTTATACTTGTTAGTTCTCCTATTTTATCAGAATTAAATACTAAACTTTTAATATGACCAAACTTTTCAGGATTACTTAATGTTTTTCTCGAAATCATTTCATCTTCTCCTTCGAGAATTACTGTGTTTAGTAACTGTCTTATTCTTCTTATAGTAAAGTAATAATGATGATATAACCCTCTAGAAAAGTATACATAATAATCGCTATTTTTAAATCTATTGTTTCTAATATCAAAATAGTCAAAACTATTATGACCTTGAAATCGATAATATTCTTTTGCTTCTTCTTCTAATAATTGCCTAGCAATTTCGCTGTAGGTTGTCATTTGATTTCCTTTCTATTTTTTTGTTTTTTGTACTGTTTGCATACCATTTGAGATTCTACTGAATACAGAATCTAAGCCTTGTGGCATTTTCATTTTTAAGAAAAATAAAGTATAAAATAAATTCCTATGTTGAGCAAGTGCACCTTTAATACTTTGAGGAAATGGATATTCATAATTAGGGTTTACTTCATCAATATATTGTCTGTAAATATCATTATATGGATGTACATTATTTATCATCCATGGCTTTATACTTAGTAAACCTGTACTGTGTAGTATTTTAGGATTGCTTCTTGCTTCTATAATTTCTGCTAGAGGTATATTATATCTTTGACAATATTCTTCTAAAAAACTTCCCTCTATTGCAAAAGAAAATGGTGGTACATTATAGGTTTTAGGTAGTTTATCTATTTTTCCTTGTAATGCTATATTTAAAACATCTTGATCTGGGTATTGCCATTTAACATTGGGATTTTGTCTTATAAAGTCTTTTAAAGCTTCACCATACTCTTTATTTAGCCAGCTTTTAACGTCTATATATAGAACTCCCGAATTAAAGTAGTCAGAAATGCCAAGTTTTTGGGCACGTTGCATATTATCTAAGACTGCTAAAACATCGCCTTCTTTTTGTTCTAACTCACCTAGACTATCTACAACAATTGTATCAGAGTCTAAATATAATAGTTTATCCATATCCTCTACTCTATCTTCTAAGACATCTTGAAAAAACAATCTAGCATTAGCTACTTGAGTGTTTCGCCATTGTGGAAGTCCAAACTTTTCAATATCTAATTCATCTAGAGGATAAAGAGTTATATCTGCATTAGGACAAAGTTCTTTTACCCTGTCTATCAACTCATAATCTTCTCTTGTTAATCCTTCGATCATTAGGTGAATTGGTAATCTTTTAGAATTGCTTGCTAAAGCAGAATTTTCATATAAAGATAAAATTGACGCTAACGTTATAGTTAAATAATTTTTATTTGTTGCATATAAAATATCTGTTTTCATTTATTTCTTCTTTCTATTTATGATTTGCTTTTTGATAAGCTCTATTTGTTTGAGCTACTTCTCTCTCATTTGATGACTGTAGTGCTGCTGGTATATATTCATGATTAGCATTTAGAGACTCTAATAAAGCTAGTGTTTCAGTTGCGGCTTCATTAGGGTTATATCTGTCTTCTAAAATGTCATGAAATGTTTCTAACAAATAAACACCCAATTCAGTTTCAGGATTAATTTCTACTCTACTTTCTCTCTTTTTAGTAGCAGTAAAATAAGTAGATGTAAGACTTCTAGAATCTAATATACCATAAATTTGGTGAGCTTTATTTCGGGGAATAGATGATAAAAGTTCACACGTTTCATTATGATTTTCTTCCACAATTGCTTCTTGATTAGGTAATGTTGTTTGAAATACAAACGGAATATTAGTTTCTTTAAACTTTGTAGATATCTTTTCAGATAAGAACATACTAATTAATTCTGAAGTAGGTATGTCATAAGTACCTTTTTCTAAAAGTAATTCATCTTGAATTAGTGATAAGAAATATGATAATTCTTTTAATTCAGGAACATCTCTATAACGTTCTAAATCTGCTGTTGAGAAAGTTTTATCTATTAACATATTAGTTGGTGTCATTTGTTCACCTTTCATGGATGAATCATTATTAATTCTAAATCTATATGAAAAAGTTGGATATATTTCTGATGGTTCCATTTTAGGAAGTTTTACAAAACCATTTTTTAAATCTTCTCTAAAACTCATATCTTCTTTTACTATTTTTGATGAATCTAAAACATGTATTCCAATACTTCTACTACCGTTTTCATTATACGTAATAGAAAAAGCATATGGTTCTATTCCTTCTATTTTAAATGTTTTAATTGTATCACTTGGATAAGTGTTTCTATAACCTCTCTTAGTATTTTGTTCAATACCCATTCTCATACCATAGTTAATAATATCTTGTTGTTGCTCTTTTGAAAGTCTTTGGACATTTGCTTTTTTAGGTTTTTCAGGAATTTTAGTTAAATTTGTAATTTCATTTATATCATCAATTACTATTTGAGTTGTTTGATATCCTTTATGTTTAATATAGTCTTTAAATTCTTCTAATCTAGTACTATATTTTGCTACTTCTTCTGGAGTTAATTCTACTTTGTTTTTTATAAATAGTTTTATTATTTCTTTATAATAACTTGGTTCAACATATGATAGTTTTTGATTTCTTAATTTTAATTTATAGTTTAAAATAAATTGGTCTAAGGCATATAAAATAATATGTTCACTTTTATGATATCTTCTTTTATTATGTGCTGGTCCTTCTTTATACTCAAGCTTTTTTCTAGCACGCATAAATTCATCAATATTTAACAACTCTTTTATATAATCAAAATTATAATCTTTTTTCATTAAAAGAGTTAATATGTCATAATAAGTAGAAGTATTTTCTTCTTCTTCATAAATTACAGGGATAATATCTTTAATCATATTTTCTAGTCTTTTTAGAAAATCTCTTTCATTATCTGAAGTAATACTTTGACCTTTTGTTATTTTATTTCTTTTATTTTTGATAACACTAAGAGCAATTCTGCCTAGTTCTTCTAATTCATATTTAGGAAGATTTTTTATCATTGAAATCATTTTTATAAACTCTTCAGGTATTTCGTTACTTTGAATAAATGTTTCATAGTCACCTTTATCAATCTTTTGAAGGACTAATTTAAACATTTTTTCTGCTTCATTTCTGGGAATAATAAATTCTCTAGAATCCATTAATTCATCGGTTGTCATCTCTGGTTTTGTTACAAATTGCAATTCTTCGCTTTCTAATTGAGCAAGACGATTTAAGTGTTGAAGCATTGTTTTTGATAAAGATAGAGTCGATATTATATTTTCAAATTGTTCTTGATATGGTACATAAAACTCTTTGGTAGGAGCTTTTGTTTTTAGCCATGGTGAATAATAACGAGGTCTAGTTTTTTGTTTTTGTTCTTGTAATGTCATTTCTGTTTGCGTAGTTATTTCTAAATTGATTAATCTATTTACTTCTTCAACATATCTTTGCATTATTTTACTTATTGCTTCTATTCTATCCTCATGTATTGGATATGTTAGAGAAGTCATAAATACTGTTTTAGTTGTATCATCTGGCCAATATCCATCTTTTATAATTCTTTTTATTAGTTCCTGTTTTTCTTCTTCTATTGATTCTATACTACCTTTTTTGGTACCTTGATACATTTCTTTAAAATGTTTAGTTAAAGCTTCTAGTCTTCTTAATTCGTCTTTAGAGTGTTCTACTAAATCACGATTCCCTTTTGCAGAATATTTTCTTTTAGATTCAAGAGCTTTTCTTTTTCTCCTACCTAATTCTTTCTTGATAGCTTCTATTAGTTTATCAGTTAATTTTACTCCTAATTTTCTTTCTAGATTATTTAATGTCTCTACATATTCTAATTCTTTTATAGCTTTATCGACTATATCTTTTCTTACTTGTTTCTTTTTTTTCATAATACACGTACTCCCCCTAATAGTTTGTCTTTATAATACAATATTGTGCTCATATTTACAAATCTTTTATTTTTTATAAGAATATGGTATAATTATTCGCTGTATTCTAGAGGATAGTGTTCCACAAAAAAACTGCGTTACTGCAGTTTTCTTATTTTTTCAGTTAAAGAGCCTTCCCTTAATATTTCTATTTTACCATTTACTATGGTTATTAAAGTTGATGCTTCATTATTTACTGTTCCTTCATCAACTATTAAATCAATTTTTTCTTTCATTTTTTCTTCTAGCTGGTTAGGATTTGTTATTGCATCATGTGATGAAATGTTAGCACTTGTTGATATTAATGGTCTATTTAAGTGATTCATAATATTTAAAAGACGTTTATCATTTGGCATACGTATAGCAACCAAAGCTGAATTTGCAGTTAAGGCATCTGATACTTTAGAGCTTTTTTTAAATAGAATTGTAAGAGGACCAGGCCAAAATTTGTTTATTATTTTTTCTGTTTCTTTGGGTATTTCTGTTACTAATTCGTGAAGCATCGATAAATTTGAAACTAATATTAATAATGGTTTATCGTGAGGTCTTTCTTTTACTTCATATACTTTATTTATTACATCTTCATTAGTTGCATCTCCAATAATTCCATAAATGGTATCAGTTGGCATAATTACTAATTTACCATCTTTTAGAGTTTTTATTATATCGCTTTCCATATAATCACCTCATCTGATAATTTATTATAAATCTTTTTTGCAATAAAAAGAAGAGCTTTTTAAACTGATAAAATAAATGTAGACATATAAAAAAAGATGATGTCTACATTTTTTATGTTATTTTATATTTAGGAGGA
>CALVJZ010000034.1 GCA_944332465.1 uncultured Bacilli bacterium
CTTTTAGTTTTATTTGTTTTTCTATTTAGTAATAAAAAAATAAGGTTTTTTGATTTTATATTTTATTTAGTATTTTTATATTTAGGTCTTAAGAGTATTCGTTTTTGGTTTTTCTCTTATATTGTTTGTAGTATGTTTATTTTTTACTATATTCCTAAAAGAAATGTTGATAGAGGTAGTTCACTCTTAATTTGTATTTTTTCTATACTTTTAGTTTTTATGTTTATTTTTGGTTTTTCATATTCTAAAGTTATTGCTTATCAGAGTTTAAGTGATGATGCAATTACGGTGTTGAAGGATGAAAAACCGGAGCGTTTATTTAATTATTATGATTATGGTGCTTATTTAATTTATAATGATATAGATGTCTTTGTAGATGGTAGAGCAGATTTATACTCCGGAGAAGTTTATCAAGATTATCAAACTTTATCTAGATTGAAACCTTCTTTTTCTAAAGTGATAGATAAATATAAATTTGATTATTATATTGTACCTAGAGATATTGGTCTTACAACTTATTTAAAAGAGAAGTATGAAATTATATATAAAGATAAGGAATGTTTAATATTTAAGGAAAAATAAAAAGTGCAAAAATTGCACTTTTTTAATTGCTTGTATTTGTTGTTGATTGAATTAATTGATTCATTAATTCTTCATATTGTTTTTCTAATTTACTATCATTCCATTTAATTTTTTTATCTTCTCTAATATCTTTTAATGTTTGATAGTGAAGTGTTGTATTATTATCTAATTTAGCTTGAGCTAAAGTTGTTTTTATTTCATCTCTTACTTCTTTTAATTTTGGTTTATCTTTTTGATCAACTTTTAATATAATGTGATATCCATATTGTGTTTTAACTGGTTCTTTAGTATATTCATCGTTTTTTAAATCTTTTACAGCTTCTATAAAGTTTTCATCCATATCATCTGTATTGAAGTAACCTAAATCTCCACCATCAGTTTTTGTAGCAGTATCATCAGAATATTTTTTGGCAAGAGTTGCGAAATCTTTTCCTTCATTTAATTCTTTAATAATACTTTCTGCTTCTTTTTTAGCTTTCTTTTCAGCTTTTTCCTTTTCTTTTTCAGTTGCATCACTAGCAACATCTGGTGTAATTAAAATATGACTTGCTTTGATGTCACCAATTATATTTTTATCATAGTAGTCTTCGATATCTTTTTTAGATATATGATCAGCAACATAATCTTCTACAGCTTCACTTCTTTTAAATTCAAGACGTAACGTATCTTCTAATTCTTTTTCATCTTCAACACCAAATAGTTGTTGGATGGCAGCTTCATAACTAGCACTGTATGTTTCTTTTAATTGTTCAATTTGTTCTTCTACTGATTTATTTTCTTCATCTGTCTTTGGATATTTTTCATCAAATAATTCATGATCAATCATATCTACTAATCTTGAAATATTACTTTCTTTTATTTCGTTATAATAGTCTGTAGCAGTAATTTCTATGCCTTTTAATGTTACAGCATTTTTTTCACTATTATCTAATTTTGCTTCTTTTCCACAACCTGTCGTAATGGCTGTTAAAGCTAAAATTGAACATAATCCAATTCCTATTTTTTTGTTCATATTATTCCTCCTAATCCCAGTATTATCATAGCAAAAAAAATAATTTCATGCAATAAATACACTATAATAATCACATAAATTTTAGTTTTACCATAAAATATCATGAAAGCATAAAAAAAGGAGGAAAAGATATGAGTAATTGTATTTCGTCTTCAGCAATAATGCTAGTTTTATTTATTCTTTTAGTAATTATCTTAGGAGCTTATATTTAAGGAGGTGTATTATGGCTTGTTCAGATAATAGTATGCCTAAAAAAGGTAATGGGTTTGTTATTGTGATTGTTTTATATATTTTACTTGCTATTATTTTAGGCGGAACTATGTGTTATTAAAAAAAGACAAGATTTAATTTTCTTGTCCTTTTATTTGGTTAATTGTTGAAATACTTTATCTAAATCAGTAATCTTATCTTTGTTGTAACTAAAGTCTACGTTATCATTTTTATATCTTGGAATTACATGAATGTGAAAATGTTTGATTTCTTGTCCTAGAAAATTATTTTCACAGATAGTAAGACCTTCACAATTTAATTTTTCTTTTATTAGGGGATATATTTTTTCTCTTAATACTTTAATACTATGAGCGATAATTTCTTCTTTAATATCAAAAATATTTTCATAGTGTTTTTTAGGAAGAATTAAAAGGTGCCCATCAGTAATAGGATTTGTATTCATTATTACTTGAATGTCTTCATCTTCATATATTGTTCTAGTTGGTAATTCCTTATTGATTATTTTACAAAAAATACAATCTTTCATTTAATCATCTCCATATTCTTTATATTCATAACTTAGATTATTTTCTTTTAAACTTTCTAAGTTATTACCAGTTAAAATATTTGTTATTATTTGGTTTAAGTAATTACTTTGTAAGGTTTTATTAGTTAAATTTTTTAAGGTTAATGATTTGTTATTACCTTTAATACTAATTGTTGTATAGTTTGGAGTTATATTTAAATCATTTAGACTTGTTGTTATTTTAGATATTTCATTTGTGATATAAGGTATTTCTTCTAATAATAATTTGTTGGTTATTTCATATTCTATATTATATATGTTTGTGTTTTCACTATTTATAATATCTTCTTTGATGCTATCAATATATTTATTTAAAGTTAAGGGGAATGTTATTTTAGCATCTATATTTAAGTTTTTCTTTATTTTCTTTTCTAAGTTTGTTTTGGTTTTATTTAAAAGTGTTTTTCCTTCTAAATAATCCTTTTTATATGTTGATTTAATTTTTTTATTTTGATAGGTCATAGTAAAGTATAAGTCTTTATTATTTTTATTAGTTACTTTTACCTTGTAGACGGTTGCTTTATATGTTATTTTTCCAATTTTAAAATTTTCTTTTTCATCTTTATAGTTTTTGTTTATGTAATTAATAAATTTCTTTTCTATTTTATCTGTATAAAAGGGTGCTAATTTTTCTGTTACAACTAGTGTTCCTAGGGTAACAAAAGTTATAAAAAATAGTAGAGCCATACCTAAAATAAGTTTTTTATCTTGTCTCATATTACCACCAAATTTATTGTATCTTTTTTTTCTTTTTTTTGCAATTTTATTTATTAAAAATTGTTGTTTTCGTAAAATTGTTGTGTTATTATATTATATAGATTAGTGTATGATGATAAGGTGGTGTCTTTATGCAAGAGGAGAAAAAGGTTAGTTTTGAAAGAGCAAAGGTAGAATATAATGGAGCTCCTGATTTATATGTTGATTATGTAATTGTTAAAGCTAATGGGCAAGAAGTTAATTACTATCTTTTAAATGATCAAAGAATTGAAAAAGGACATGGTTTATATATTGTATCTACTAATTTAAAAGAAGCAGTTGATGCGAGCGTACCTAGAAGTCATATTGGAATTATTGATGATAAAGCTAATGTGGTTATTCCTTGCAATAATAAGACAGTTAAAGTTATAGATGGTAAATTCCTTTTAGTTGTTAGAAATGAACCAGAGACAGATAGTGTTAAAGAAGCTGTTTTGGCAAGTAAAGATCAGAGTGCTACTGAGAAAATGGTTAATGCTAATGCTACTATTAAAGATAAAGTTAATAAAGAGATGGGTTCTGGTAAGTTTATTTTAAATGATTTGTTGTCTGAAGGTACTATTTATTCTCTTGATGGTGAAAACTTATTAGATGGTAAATATTATAGTTTTATTGGAATGAATGATCATTCTTTCTATCTTGCTACTAATGTAAGTGATGCTAATGTTGAAGTAGTTGGTTTTGATGGAGCTAAGAATATAATTCCACCAATAGTTCAACCTGATGGACCTGTTTTACCTGCTTTAGATAATGCTCAGCCTTTAGATGTTAGTAGTGTTTCTGTTCCTAAAGAAGATATTGATGAAGCGTTAGAGAAAGCTCCTGTTGAAGAAGTTCCAGCTGTTGAAAGTTCTACAGAGGCTACTCCAGCTGTAGAAACACCAATTGTAGAGACATCAGAAGTTAGTGCAGAGACTACTCCTGTTGAAGAAGTTCCAGCCGTAGAAAATTCTACAGAACCTACTCCAGCTGTAGAAGCATCAAGTTTAGAGACACCAGAGGTTAGTGCAGAGTCTACTTTAGAGGATGCTCCTGTAGCAGAAGAAAAAAGTGAAGAACAATCTACTGAAGTTCAAAGTGAGGTTGCTCCAGAGAATAATGTTGAAGAGTCAGTTGCTCAAGAGGAAGAAAAAGCGTTACCTGATATTAAAGAAGAAACAAAAGAAGTTGTTAGTGAAGAAGTAAGTGCTGCTCCTGTGAAAGAGAAAAATGAACCAATTAATTTAGTTCCAGCAACAGAAGAGAAGAGTGAAGAGTCAACTGTTGATGGAAATAAGTTTGAAGGTGTAGTTGCAACTGCTAAAGAAATAATGACTGAGGTTTCTAGTTTAAAAGAACAAGTTAGTCAGTTAGAAAGTGAAAAAATAGCTTTACAAGAAGCTAAAGCTAAGGCAGAAGAAGAAGCTAAAGAGTTACCTGCTGTAAGAGAAGAAAGAGATAAATTAAAAGCATTATGTAGTCAATATGAAAGTGTATTAAGTAGTGTAAGTTCTATTTTAGAGTTTACTCCAGAAGAGCCTAAGGAAATGAAAAAAGCTGCTTAAAGTGTCGCAAGACACTTTTTTTTTGACACTTCATAAAATATATTAGTATGGAGTGGTTTTATGAATCGTGATGATTTTTTATTGTTAAATACTGGAGTTATATATTTTGATAATGCTGCTACTACGTTAAAACCTAAATGTGTTGTGGATAGTTTAAATGATTATTATTTAAAATACAGTTCTAATATTCATCGTGGGATGTATGATATAGCAAAGACTGTAGATTTATTATATGAAAGAGTTCGTTTTGTTGTTAAAGAGTTTGTTCATTGTTCAAGTGCTAAGGAAGTTATTTTTACTTCTGGTACGACAGCATCTATTAATTTATTAGTATTTGGTTTTATGAAATATTATTTAAAGCCTGGTGATGAAGTTTTATTATCTAAGGCAGAACATGCTTCTAATATTTTACCTTGGTTAGTTTTAGCTAAAGAAATAGGTTTTATTATTAAATATGTACCGTTGAATAAAGAATATAAATTAGATTATGAGAGCTTTCTTAACAGTGTTAGTTCTAATACAAAAGTTGTTTCTCTAGCAGCCGTTACTAATGTTGTAGGTGATAAAAGAGATATTTCTAGAATTGGTAAGTATTGTAGGAGTCATAATATTTTATTTCATGTAGATGGTGCTCAAAGTGTTCCACACGAAGTTATTAATTTTAATTTAGATTGTATAGATTTTTTAAGTTTTTCAGGTCATAAAATGTGTGGTCCGACAGGTGTGGGTTGTTTTATTATTAGAGAAGATTTGATTAGTATGCTTCAACCTGTTTTTTATGGTGGTGGAATGAACGATGATTTTTCTAGTGATAGTAATCTTGTACTTGCTGATCCTCCTAATTGTTATGAAGCAGGTACACCACCTATTGCGGAAGTTTTAGGATTAGGTGCAGCAATCGATTATTTAAATGATATAGGACTAGATGTTATTAGTAAATATGAAGAAATGTTAAAAAAATATTTATTAGAAAAACTTTCGAGTCTTTCTTTTGTTAAAATATTTAATCATAGTACAGATAGTGGAATTGTTTCATTTAAAGTAGATGGTATTTCTAGTAATGATGTTAGTAAGTGTCTTAATGATTTTCATATTTGTGTTAGAGCGGGAAATCATTGTAGTAAATTATTAAAAGAAGATTCTTTATCATCTACGGTGCGTGTTAGTTTATATTTTTATAATACTATTTTGGAAATTGATTATTTTATATCTATTTTAGAAATTTTACCTAATATTTTTAAAGTTGTTGAAAGTTGATATTTTATTATTTTTTATTTTTACTTTTGAATTTTTCGGTTAGGAAAAATTCTTTTTTTGTTTATATTTGTTTTTACTTTAACTTTTTTTCGCGTTTGCAGACTTTTTTGATTTTAATTATGATGATTTTGAAAGGAGGTGGAGTATGTTAAATCAGGTGGTTTTGGTTGGAAGAGTTGTTTATGAAATTGAAGTTCAAAAGAATGATAGTGGTAAAAAGTATGCAATGTTAACTTTAGCAGTGCCACGTAGTTTTAAAAATATGGAAGGAACTTATGATACGGATTTTTTAAAATGTGTATTATGGGACTCTATTGCGGAAAATACGGGACTTTATTGTCATAAAGGAGATATTGTTGGTGTAAAAGGTAGATTACAATCTAGGAATATAGAAAAGAATAAAAAGAAAGAGACAATTATGGAAGTTATTGCGGAAAAAGTTACTTTTTTAACTTCTAAAGGTCAAGATAGTACAGATAAAAAAGAAGAAAAAGCGTGATTTTCTTCTTTTTTGATAGAATGTGATTGTTTTAAAAACACTAGAATTAGTGTTTTTTTTTTGATATGATAATAATACTAAGGTGGGATGATTATGGAGATTGTAAGTTATGAAGAAAAATATAATGATTCTTTGAAGGAATTATTAACTATGTCGTTTCCAACTGTCGATGTAAAAAAGTTTGAAAAGGCAAGTGATGGTGATATAGAATTATTGTGTGTTTCTAATAATTTAGTCGTGGGATATGTTGTTTTTAATAAAATTGTTGATAAAGTTAGAAATATTTCTTATTGTTATGCTAATTATGTTTGTGTTCATAATGATTATCGTAATCAACATATAGCAACAAAATTATTAGAAAAGGCTTTTTCTATATGTAAAGATGAAGGTATTTCTTATATAGAACTTACTACTAATCCAACTAGAGTAGAAGCTCATGAATTGTACAAAAAACTAGGTTTTGAACAGAGAAATACGGATGTATTTCGAAAGGAGATTCTATGATAACAGATATTATTAATAAGAAAAGGTTAGGTAAAGAGTTAACTTTTCATGAATTAGATATGTTTTTTAATGGTTACTTAAATGGTGAAGTAAAAGATTATCAGATGTCTAGTTTGTTGATGGCTATTTGTATTAATGGTATGAGTGATGAAGAAGTGTTTAGTTTAACTAAAATATTTATTGATAGTGGTGATACTTTAGATTTAAGTTTTTTACCTGGCATTGTAGTTGATAAACATTCGACTGGAGGAATAGGTGATAAAACTACGATGGTTATTGCGCCTATTGTAGCAAGTCTTGGCATTCCAATGTTAAAGATGAGTGGAAGAGGATTAGGTTATACAGGTGGAACTATTGATAAGTTAGAAAGTATACCAGGTTATAGAGTTAATTTAAGTGATGAAGAAATTATTCATCAAGTAAAAAATATTGATGTAGTTATTACAGGACAAACAGCAAGTCTTGCTCCTATGGATAAAGAGATATATGCTCTTCGTGATGTTACAGGAACAGTTTCTTCTATTCCTTTAATTGCAGTTAGTATAATGAGTAAAAAGATTGCAGGTGGAGCAGATAAAATATTAATTGATATCAAATATGGTAATGGAGCATTATTAACTACTAAGAAAGATGCTGAAGAACTTGCTTCTTTAATGAAAAAAATTGGTAAAATATATCAAAAAGATGTTCATACTATAATTAGTGATATGAATACTCCATTAGGATTTTGTGTTGGTAATAGTTTAGAAGTTTTAGAGGTTATAGATATTCTTAAAGGAAAAGAAACTAATAATAATTTAACTAAATTATGTATTACTTTAGCAAGTGAACTTGTACGTATGGCTAAAGGGGGACTTATAGAAGATTGTCAAGATATGGTAATGGATGCTATAAAAAGTGGTCGTGCATATAATAAATTTTTGGAACTTGTTAAGGCACAAGGTGGAGATATTTCAGCACTAAGTGTAAGTAAAAAGTATAAATATATAAAAGCAGAAAAAAGAGGTGTTGTTGATAAAATATCTGCTATTAGAGTAGGTGAATTATCAATGATGTTAGGGGCAGGAAGAAAAACTAAAGAAGATAGTATTTATTATGATGTTGGAGTTAAATTATATGTTCAAGTTGGAGATAAAGTAAAAAAAGGTGATATTTTAGCGAAAGTTTATTATAAACATGCTCCTCATTTACAAGATTTTAAAGATATTTTCGTAATAAAATAATAAAAAGTCTTGAAGCAAAATAATTCTATGTTATAATGTTATTATAAAGGTGGTGTATTATGGAAAAAATATATACAAACGATAAAAAAGATAAGTCATTTTTTCAACAAATTTTTAAAACGCAATTATCTAAAAAATTGTCAGTAGCAATGGTTTTAGTATCATTTTTCTCATTTATGATGATGGGAATAAATGGTGTTAGTTATGCAGCTGTTCCAGAAATTCCTACAAGTGGATTAGGTGATAGTTTTACAACTGGTCCTGCAGGTGAGAGAATATTTGGTAGTGGTGTAGGTGCTAACAATATAACAATACTTGGATATACTACAAAAGAAAATGGTTATCCTATTTATTGTTTAGAGAGAAATGTAAACTATAAGTCAGATACAGTAATGCAAAAGAAAGAAAAAATTACTGATCAAGGATTACTTTATATTATGGCTAATGTTTATCCTAATAAGAGTTTTACTGATGATAATGGTAAAGTTTTCCCTGAACAAGTACAAACATGGTTATCTCAAGCTACAATTTGGAGATATTTATATGAAACAAATGCTGATGGTAATCAAGGAAATGATGCAAGCGTTGACATTGAAGCAATTAAAAATGTAACTTCTATTTCTTGGGAAAGTGATATGACAACTAAATGTACTATGGCAGGTTGTGATGGACAAACTAGTGGAAAAACTTTCTATGAAGCTAGAATTGCTCCATTAGTAGCTAATGCTAGAAAATCTAATGTAACTACAAATGGTACTATTACTTTATCAATTACTAATGAAGAAATTAATATTACTTCAGATGAAAAATATTATCAAACTTCAAAAGTTATGATTGGTACTACAAATGGTTCTAACTTAGTTGATGGTTCTAAGAAAGTTGAAATTGTTAGTGCTCCTAAAGGTACTATTTTAGTAGATCAAAATGGTAATGAGATTAAAGATACTTCTAATATATCTGAATTTTATGTTAAGATTCCAGTTAGTGCAGTAACAGAAGATAATAAAGTTGTTAAGTTATCTGCATCTGGTACTTATAGAGGATATGATGGATATTATTATAAAGCTGAAGGTGCTCAAACTGTAAGTAGTGTATATACTACTGATATTCCTACAACTACGGGATTAGAAATTCCAATTAATTATACTCCTGATACTCCTGATACAGGTATGAATTTAGCACAATCTATTTACTTTATTGGTCTTGTAGTTCTATTGTGTGGAGTAGGTATAATCTATGCCAATGTTAAACCAAAAGCACAACAACAATAAAAAAATTAAGATTGAATTAAGGAAGAGTCAGTTATTATTAATCGGCTCTTTCCTTGTATTTATAGGTTTTTTTGTTCTTTCTTTTAATCATTTGTTATTTTTGAAAGATCAAGTATATGCCAATATGGAGATTGCAATGATGGAAATGGACATTATGCCTCCAGAAAACCCTGAAGATACAGAAGATGTAGCACCAGCTGTAGGGGATAATGGTACTGTTTATCAGCAATCTAGTCGAGAGATTGATTATAGTAAATATGTAGGAGTTTTGGAAATTCCTAAGATTGGATTAAAAAGAGGTTTTTATAATACTAGTTCAAGGTATAATACTATTGAGTATAATGTAGCTATGATACCAGGTTCTACAATGCCAGATGTAGCAAATGGTAACTTAATGTTAATGGCTCATTCAGGAGATGCCTATATTTCGTTTTTTGCTTATTTATATCGACTAAATGTAGGTGACTCTGCTTATGTTACTTATAATGGTAAAAAATATCAGTATAGAATTGTAAATATCTATACTGTTCCTAAAACAGGTAAAGTTGCGATATATCGTAATTATGATCGTACAACTCTAACTATGATTACATGTACAAAAAATGATGATACAAAGCAAACTGTTTATATTGCTGAGCTAGTATAGGAGGTGTGGATATGAAATTAGATATTGTTCAAAAAATGAAAATAATTTTTGAAACGTTATTTTCTTCTTTTTTGTCTATTGAACTAATTTTATTGTTCCTTCTATTACTAGTTTTATTAATTATTAATTTAAAAAGAAAAAATAAAATTATTCCTTTTGTACTTAGTGGAATATTTCTAATATTAATAATATTATTTGGTGTATTCTTTAATTCTTATACAATAACATGTGTTGATTCATTTATTATGAAAATAATGGATTATTATTATTTTCCATCTACAGTTATTTATTTCTTTATATTTTTATTTATGGGTGGAGTTTTTATATTTAGTTTATTTTCTAAAAAGTTAAAAAATTGTAAAAAGGTTTTTAATTATATTTGTTCTTTTAGTGTATTTTTGTTTTTTGCAATATTTGTAGCTTTTGCAAGTATTCATAAAATAGATTTAGCTGATACAGTAATGTTATATAAGAATGATCAAATATTAGCTATTATACAAGTAAGTAATTTTATAGTATTATTTTGGTTTTTGGTATCTGTGTTTTATCATTTATATCAGTACTTTAAAAAGAAATTCGATGAAAATAAAGAAAAGGTTGAGAATTAGTTCTCAATCTTTTTTTGAAATTTATATTAAACTTAGATATAATTAAATTGTAGGTGTTTATAATGTATAAAGAATTGTTTGTTTTAATTCCTACCTATAATCCTTCTTCTAAACTTCATGTGGTTTTAAGAAGATTAGAGGGTATTGGCTTAAAAAATATTGTGATTATTGATGATGGCAGTACTGATAAAACTTACTTAAAGGGTCTTTCATCTAAGTATACGGTATTAATTCATAGTTATAATAAGGGAAAAGGTAGTGCCTTAAAGACAGGTTTTTCATATCTTAAATCAAAAAAATGCAGTGGTGTTATTACTGTCGATGACGATTTACAACAGGATATTTTGGATATTGAAAATATTGCTAGTTCTTTTATTAAGAATCATAGAACAATAATTGGGGTTAGAAGATTTGATTCTAATATGCCTTTTTATAGAAAAATAGCAAATAAATTTATAGCTTTTTTATTTAATAAAAAATATCATAATTCCATATCTGATGTACAAACGGGACTTAGATGTTTTCCTAGTAGCATTTTTTCTCAGTTATGTTCTGTTAAGGGTGAGAAATTTGATTATGAATTAAATGTTTTGATTTTCTTATGTTGTGAAAAAATTCCTTTTAATGTTATCCCTATAAAAACTATTTATGCAAGTGAAATATCTAGATATAAATGTTTTAAAGATTCTTATTTAATTATGAAAACTTTTATGAGAGGGGATTATAAATGAGTTTACTTCTATTATTATTTTTATTAGTTGGTGCTGTTACAATTTCTTCATTTTTTCATAAGAAATTTGGTTTTAGTATTCTTTTTTATTTTTTATTGCTTATTGTTTTTCTTTATAGCTTTAGTTTTTTATTACCATTAAACTTTTCTTTTTATCTTTTTATTGTTATTACTTTAGGAAGTTTTCTTTATGTATTATT
>CALVJZ010000035.1 GCA_944332465.1 uncultured Bacilli bacterium
CTTTTTTAAAGATTTTATTAAAATGATATCTAAAGGTTTTACTAAAGGAGTAAAAGATGCTGATGGTAAAATATTATGGTATTTAGTAGCAGCAACGATTCCAGCAGCAATTGTAGGTGTTTTATTTGAGGATGCAATTGAGAATGTTATTCGTTCTAATTATATAGTTATTGCGATAGCTTTAGCTGTTATGGGTATTATTATTTATTTAGCAGATAAGTTTAGTAAAGAAACAAAAGATATTAGAAAAATGAGTTTAAAAGATGCAGTTTTAATTGGATGTAGTCAAGTATTTGCTTTAATACCTGGTTTTTCACGTAGTGGTACAACTATTGCAGCTGGTAGAGTTTTAGGGTTAGATAGAGAAAGCGCTGCAAAATTTTCTTTCTTTTTAAGTGCTCCTGTTGTATTAGGCGCTGTTGTTTTACAACTTTTAAAGGGAAGTGTTATTAGTGTTATTTTAGCTAACCTTGGAACATTTATTTTAGGTATATTAGTTTCTTTCGTAATTGGAATTTTATGTATTAAATATTTACTTAAGTATTTACAAAAACATAATTTTAAGATATTTATGATATATAGAGTTGTGTTAGCTTTAGTTGTTTTAATTTATATTTTTGTGAAATAAGGTGAGTTACGTGAGTGTAGAAATGATTGGAATATTAGTTACTTTTCTTTTAGGTTTATTTGTTTTAATTGGAGCTTTTGTTGCTCTTTTGGCAAATAGAAAAGGTGAGATTACAGATTTTTGTTTAGGACTAGCTTTTAGTGTTATTGTAATGTTAATTATTTTAGATTTAATTCCTGATATTGGAGAACATTTAGGTCTTGCTTATATCTGGGTTGCTTTACTTTTTATGGCTTTAGGCTATTTCCTTTTAAGAGTTTTAGATCATTTTGTACCAGATCATCATGAACATGATAAAATGACTAAAAAAGAAGATAATAGTAATTTACGTCATATTGGTGTTTTATCTTCTATAGCTTTAGTAATTCATAACATAGTTGAAGGTATGGCTGTTTTTACAACCGTTTTATCTAGTGCACGTTCTGGTTTATTATTAGCGATTGGAATAGGTTTTCATAATTTACCACTTGGTATGGTTATCGCCACAACTTTTTATCAGAGTAGACAAAGTAGTGTAAAGACTTGGTTATCTATTGGAGCAGTTGCTTTATCTACATTGTTAGGTGGAGTTTTAGGTTTATGTTTTAGTTCTGTTAGTATTCCAGAATGGATTTTAGGTAGTTTACTTTCTGTAACTTTGGGAATGTTATTTTTCATTTTATTTTCAGAGCTATGGCCTAGAATTAGAAAGAGTAAATATAAAAAAGAAAGAAATATTGGTCTTATATTAGGGATTGTTTTAATGTTAATTTCATTATTTATTTAAAAGGGGTAAATTATGTTATATTTTGTTTGTTTTTGGTTTATTTTATTTCTTTTATATTCTTTTTTAGGATATATTGTTGAAATAATAAACGTTAGTTTTATAGAAAAGAAATTTGTTTGGAATAGGGGATTCTTAATAGGACCATATTTACCTATTTATGGATTTGGTTCCTTAATTATGATTTTCTTTTTGTCTCGTTATCAAGATGATTTATTGGTTTTATTTATTATGAGTTGTTTCTACTGTGGAGTTTTAGAGTATTTTACTAGTTTATTTATGGAAAAAATATTTAAACTTCGTTGGTGGGACTATTCAGATAGGAAGTTTAATATTAATGGTAGAGTATGCCTTTTAAATATTTTCTTATTTGGAGTAGGTGGAGTTATTGTTGTTAATTTTGTTCAACCATTTTTATCTGAACTTTTATATATGTTACCAAGTACAGTTACTATTTGTTTAGGAATTACTTTATTTGTTATTTTCCTTTTAGATGTTATTGAATCATTTTATATAACAACAAAGTTAAAGATTAATTTTAATCGTTACTTAAATAAAGATGCAACAAATAAAATTAAAGAAGAAGTAGCAAAAACTTTACGTATGAATATGGCATTTACTTCACGTTTATTAAAAGCATTTCCTAATTTTTCACTTAATAATAAGTTTAAAGAGTTTATGGATTTATTTAATAAAACAAGAAAAGATGTGCGTATTAAGAAATTAAAAAGAAAAATTAAAGATGTAAAGAAAAAATAGTGCTAAGTGAATTAGTGCTTTTTTTGTTAATAGTAATTTGCTGTTTCAAATGTTTGGTAGTTTTTATAGTTAAGTATATTATTTTATGTAGTAGATACTTAGTTAAATTTCTAGGTGTCTTTTTTTTGATATTATGATAAAATCATAATAGGAGGGTTATATGATGTATAAGTATAAAGAAGATATTAGTAAAAATATATTTAGGGGTTATGATATTAGAGGGGTTTATCCTAAAGAAATAGATGAAGATACAGCGTATACAATTGGACTAGGTTTTGGTAGTCATGTTAGAGGCCTTGGTAAAAAAAGTTGTGTAGTGGGACATGATAATAGACTTAGTAGTGAAAGTTTATATAAAGCTTTAATTACAGGTATTATGGAAACAGGAGTTGATGTTGTTTCATTAGGTTTATGTACGACACCAATGTATTATTATGCTTGTATTAAACTTGATATACCAAGTGGAGTTATGGTAACAGCATCTCATAATCCTAAAGATGATAATGGATTTAAGTTTGCTTTTGATGAAAGTGGTAATTGTAAAGGACAAGAAATACAAGACTTTTTAGATGAAATAATTGCTCATGATTTTGTTTCTGGTAAAGGTAATGTTTCGTCTTATGATATAGAACCTGACTATATAGAATTATTTAAAAACAATTTACATTTTGGTTCTCGTCGTTTAAAGGTTGTTATTGATCCAGGAAATGGAACAACTAGTATAATTGCGAAAAAATTATATGAATTATTTCCTATGGATTTAGTTGTTATTAATGGAGAAAGTGATGGGCGTTTTCCAAATCATCATCCTGATCCATGTGTTGAGAGTAATTTGGAACAGTTAAAAGAAAAAGTGTTAGAATTAAAGGCTGATTTAGGTATTGGTTTTGATGGAGATGGAGATCGTTTAGGTGTAGTTACAAATAGTGCACGTTTTCTCGCAACTGATTATTATATGATTGTTATTATTAGAGATATTATTAATAAAGTTTCTAAGAAAGAGTTTTTATATGATGTTAAATGTTCTAAAGCAATAGAAGATGAGATAAAAAGACTTGGTGGAAAAGGTGTTTGCTATCGTACGGGTAATTCTTATACAAAAGCAGCTGTTAAAGATATGGATTTGCCATTTGGTGGAGAGTTGAGTGGTCATGTATTCTTTAGAGATCGTTGGCCAGGGTTCGATTCAGGACTTTATGCTGGACTTAGATTAGTAGAACTTTTATCACATACTGATAAGAGTTTAGATGATTTATTAGTTGGTATACCAAAATATTATTCAACTCCTGAATTGAAGTTTGAAGCAAGTGATAATATTAAGTTTAAAATTATTGATAAAGTCTTAAATTATGCTAAAGAAAAGAAATATTCATATTTAGATATTGATGGGGTAAAGGTTTTATTTGATGATTCTTGGGCTCTTGTTAGAGCTAGTAATACTGGTCCTAATATTACAGCTAAAATAAAAAAAAAAACGGAGGATAGATTAGAAGAAATAAAAGATGAATTTGTTTCATATATTGATAAGTGTATTATGGAGATGAAGTAGATGGCTACGAAGAAGATAAAAAGAGGTTTTACATTAGTAGAAGTTATTGTTGTAATAGCAATTATAGGTGTTGTTTTTGTTATTGCCTTACCTTTGATTGTTAATTTAAAAGAAGCTAATAAAGATAAAAGTTTTGAAGCTTATGGCGATGCTTTTAAGGCAGCAGCAAAACTATATGTTGATGCCGAAAGTAAGGATTTATTTGGTATTTATGATGTAGGATGTGCTGAAATTACTTATGATCAGTTATTGGATGCTGATTTAATTAAACCAATAAGTGTAGAAAATGTTACTTGTGATACAAGTGATTCTAAGGTTGTAGTTACTAAGAATGATGATAAAATTTCTTATTATTCAAGTTTAAGATGCGTTTATAAAGATAGTAATAAATTTAGATATAGTGAAAGTGAAAAAGTACCAGATGGAGAGTGTCAAGTACCTGATACTGATGAAAAAGCTCCAGTTATTGAGGTTAATCCTAAAAAACATGAAACTTGGGTAAATGCAGATCGTTTAGTAAATGGTAATAATTCATATGGAGATAAAGGTGTTGATTTAAAACTTTATATTACAGATTCAAGTGGGTTTAATGGTAATCAATCATTAAAATGGACTTGGACATGTGGTAGTAAAAAAGAAACTTATACATATGATTTTCATAATAAAAAGTCAACAACAATTAAAACTTTAAGTTATAATGTACCACTTAGTAAGGTACCAGATGGAAGTGATATAGATAGTAAGTGTACTTTATATGTAGAACCTAATTCTAAGAGTGGGTCATATGGAGTACAAGATAGTTTAGGAAATACTACTTTTGTAGGAAGTACATTTGGACCTTATTATATAGATAATAAAGCACCAACGATGAGTCCTAAAATAACATCAAGTAATAGTTCTTATAATAATTTAAAAGTGAATGTAAAACTAAATGCAAGTGATGCACACGGAATAAATGAGATGTATATTTCAAATACAGGGTATGAAAAAGGAAATAAGTGGCAAGCTTATAAAGATAGTTTTACATGGACATTTACAGGAGATTATGATGGAAAAGCAAGAACTTTATATATAACACTAAGAGATAAGGCAGGAAATACAACTCAACAAAAAGTTAGTTATACAGTTTACAAAGAGTGTAGTAAAACTAAACAAAGTGGTGGTTGGATTGATGTTACTAAATGTAGTGCAGAATGTGGTGATGACGGAGTTAAGAGCCAGAAAATTAAATTAGTTGATAAATATACAGGTGGAAATTGCGGTTATCAAACAAGAACTGGTGTTGAATGTAATAGAAAGGACTGTAACTTTAAAGTTTATGTTTGTAGAAAAGGTCCGAATGGGGCATTTTTACATAGAGTTATGGATACAGGATGTAGAGTTTCTATGAATTGTGTGTTAACAAGAAGATATAATACAGCCTTAACAGTTAAAAAGGTTAATAATGATTGGTATGAAATTATTAATCCTCCTTATGACAACTGGGGAAATGCTCAAAAATATATTTGGGCAGGTTGTGTTCGGCCTAATAAAAATGCAACTGATTGTGCTAGTACATGTATAACCTTTTAAGGAAAGGAGTATATAAATGAGAAAATCTTATAAAGTTATTTTATTTGTTATTATAGTTTTAATAATTATTTTATTACCAATTTATTTATGCTTTAATATGTTTAATAATCAGAAGTCTCAAAATAAATTATCTCCTTCTGTTTCTTATGATACAGAAAATTTTAAATATTTAGATTTTTGTTCTACATCTGAATGTGTATTAAGTCCTTTAGAATATCAAAGTTTAAAAACTAGTTCAAATGATAATAATATTATTAAAGAAGTAAAAAAAATAAATTCTAATATTCAAGATTATTATGATAAAAGTGCTAATTCACAAGGAAGTTGTGCTAGTTTTACTAATGTTATTCATCCTCTTGCGGGGATGGTTTCAGTTTATGCTTATGAAGATGAAGATTTTTTAAATATAACTTTAAATGGAAGTGATTTTGATTTATGTAGTCAAACTAATTCTAATTTACAATTTAGTTCATTTTATTATGATAAATCTTTAAAAGAAGAAATTACGGAGAGCAATTTTAAAAGAAAAAATAATATTAATGATGAAAAAGTTATTAATGCTATAGAAGAATATCTTGTTGGCTTTAATAGTCAAAGTGGAACTAATTATAGTTATGATAGAAATTATAGTTATCATGTGTTTAAAGATGCTGATGGGACTATGATGGTTTATTTTATTACAAGTGACGGAAGAATGAGTTTGACATTTTCTTTGACTAATTAAAACGACTTAGGTCGTTTTTTTTATTTTATATCAAAAAGTATATTTTATTTTTTCTTTTTTATGATAAAATATATTTATACTAGGATAGGTGGTAAGTTTATGATAAAGAGAAAAAAACAAGGTTTTACTTTAGTAGAAGTTATTATTACTCTAGCAATCATAGGAGTTATTTTTGTTATTGCCTTACCTTTAATAGGTAATTTAAAAGAAGCTAATAAAGATAAAAGTTTTGAAGCTTATGGCGACGCTTTTAAGTCTGCTTCTAAATTATATGTAGATGCTGATAGTAAAGATTTATTTGGTGCTTATGATGTGGGATGTGCTGAAATTACTTATGATCAGTTATTGGATGCTGATTTAATTAAACCAATAAGTGTAGAGAATGTTACTTGTGATACAAGTGATTCTAAAGTTTATGTTACAAAAGATGGAGATAAGATTTCTTATTATTCAAGTATTAAATGTGTTTACAAAGATAGTAATGAAGTTAGATATAGTGAGAGTGAAGAGATAAAAGAAGGAGAATGTAAAGTGCCTACTTCTGATAAAAATTCTCCAGTTATTGAGGCTAACCCTAAAAAACATGAAACTTGGGTAAATGCAGATCGTTTAGTAAATGGTAATAATTCATATGGAGATAAAGGTGTTGATTTAAAACTTTATATTACAGATTCAAGTGGGTTTAATGGTAATCAATCATTAAAATGGACTTGGACATGTGGTAGTAAAAAAGAAACTTATACATATGATTTTCATAATAAAAAGTCAACAACAATTAAAACTTTAAGTTATAATGTACCACTTAGTAAGGTACCAGATGGAAGTGATATAGATAGTAAGTGTACTTTATATGTAGAACCTAATTCTAAGAGTGGGTCATATGGAGTACAAGATAGTTTAGGAAATACTACTTTTGTAGGAAGTACATTTGGACCTTATTATATAGATAATAAAGCACCAACGATGAGTCCTAAAATAACATCAAGTAATAGTTCTTATAATAATTTAAAAGTGAATGTAAAACTAAATGCAAGTGATGCACACGGAATAAATGAGATGTATATTTCAAATACAGGGTATGAAAAAGGAAATAAGTGGCAAGCTTATAAAGATAGTTTTACATGGACATTTACAGGAGATTATGATGGAAAAGCAAGAACTTTATATATAACACTAAGAGATAATGCAGGAAATACAACTCAACAAAAAGTTAGTTATACAGTTTATAATTATTGTACTGCTACATCTCAAAGTGGTAATTGGATTGATACCAGTTCATGTTCTGAATCTTGTGGAGATTCTGGTACGAAGTCTCAAGAAATTAAACTTGTAGATAAGTATTTTAAATCTCATAGTTGTGGTGTTCAGAAAAGAGATGGTGTTGCTTGTAATAGAAGAGATTGTTGTGGTAGTACCAAAGCTGGTAGTTGGTCAGGATTTTCTAGTTGTTCTAAGTCATGTGGTGGAGGAACAAAAACAAGAACACGTAAGATTTATTCAGCTTATGATAGTAGTATAGTTTGCAAAACTGAAACAGATACTCAAAATTGTAATACACAAGGTTGTTGTAGTGAGGCTAATCCAACAGGATGTCCACAATACCATGCTTGTCGTAGAGGTAATACTGTAATTTATGAATTTGCAGGTGGTGGAGGCTTCCAAGGAACTGTTAATGATTCACAAATCTTTTATTTAATAAGATCAAGTGGTTATATGCATTATGTATATGTTCCAGGTGGCGGTAAATTTCATGCCTATGCCTGGGGTAAGAGAGATTATGGTTGGGTTTATAAAAATTGTACAGGACCTGTAGGTACTAACTGTGCCTATGTTCAATGTAGAGGATAGGAGATAGTTATAATGAAAAAAGTAATTTTTATAATTTTAGTTATAATTGGTATTTTACTTATTTCCTTTGGAGCTTATTATTTAATAAACAATAATAAAAAAGATATTCCTAAGGAATTAGATGGATATGATATAGTTGATTTTGCTACTATAGATACTTGTTTAGATGAAGCATGTGAGAATAAAATAACAGATTATTATTCAGATATTTCTTATGATTATGATTCTCAAGTTTTACAAGATGCGATAAAGAAGTTAAACAAGAAAACAAAAGAGTATTATGAACTGGCTAATAGTTCGACAAGAGATGCTGAGTGTTTAATTTCACCAAGTGTAAATACTAAAGGTACAAGAATATCTAGTAATTATAGTGTTTATTCTGATGGTAAAATTATTACTCTTAATATTCAAAGAACTAAATATAATATTTGTAATAATGATAGTGAATCATATAAACCAGAGAACTATGTTTATGATACTGAAAGTGATAAAATGTTAAGCTTTGAGGAAGCTAAAGAGAAGTTTTCTGTAAGTGATAATGATATTTTAGAAGCTATTAAGAAAACAAATGAGGTTTTTGGTAGTGATAGAAATATGCAAATAGAAACAAAAGAAAAATATACTGATTTAAGTTTTTATTATAATACAATAGGAGATTTATTAGTTTCTTATCCTGTTCCTGAATTAAATGGTTATGCTTCTGCATTAATAAGAGAAAATGTGTAAATTAATGTTTATTGTAAATGTTTTATTTACACATTTCTTTTTTTTATGATAATATTAAATAGGAATATATGAGGGTGATTAGTAAATGAACAAAAATAGAAAAATTATTATTGTATGTTTAGTTATTCTTTTGGTTATTCTCTTATCTATAGTTTTATACAATATATTTTCTTTTTCTAATGAGACCGATTCTAAATATGTTGATAAGACAATTAGAGTTTGTAGAAAAGATGTTCAGTGTGGTATTGCTGATTTAAAGTTTAATTTTATAAAGAGTGATGTTGATAGTTCTCTTCTTCAAGAAAAGATAGAAGAAGTTAATAAAAAGATATTAAGAGATTATCGTAAAGTAAAAAAATCTGATATTTCTTATAGTGAATGTGGTCCTGTAGCTTCAGCATATCAACATAGAACTTATATTCAAGATGTTGTTAATGTATATGAAGATAGTGACTATTATATATTTTCATTACGTTCTTTAGAAAATAATTTTTGTACTGATATATCTAGTGAAAAATTAAATACTTATTTTTATGACAAAAAAAGTGATAGATTTATAACTGAGGAGCGTTTTAGAGAAATTGCTGGTATAAATGATTCTATGATTAATAATGCAATTTTAAATGATATTTCTTCTCTAAAGGAGATTGGTTATAATTATGTAGTTGATCAGAGCAGACCATTTCAAATATTTTTAACTGAAGATGGTGGTATTTATGTATATTATTATGATATAGAGTCTAATGTAGGTCACAGTGTTTTATTTTCTTATTATTTTAATTAAATAAATTTATTATATTTATTTGAAGATTACATAGAGTAATGTTTATGTGGTCTTTTTACTTGTTGTTGAAGTAGGAGGTAGTATGGGGATTTCGAGAGATGAATTTAAAAAAGAAGAAATAATCTTATCAAAAGTTAAAGATTTACTAGGTGAGACTTTAGAAAGTTTAGGGGGAGAAGTTTATCAAGATGAAGAAGATTTCACTGAGTTTAAAAAGATGATGTGGTCTGATGCTAGTAGTTTTGATGATGGAGAAGCACAACAAGTTATGGCTGCAACAAGTCAAGAAGCAGAGAAGATTTTACAAAAACGAACTTATTTTAAACGTTTAAATCAAATAAAAAATAAACCATATTTTGCTTCTATTGTTTTTAAAGATGAACATGGTAAGATATGGAATATTTATATTTCACTTACATATTTAAAAGATGATGATTTTAATAATATTTTATATGATTGGAGAAGTCCTATATGTAGTTTATTTTATGATTATGAAATTGGACCTTGTTCTTATGTCGCCCCTGGAGGAGAATATTTTGGTGAGTTAAAAAGAAAAAGACAATACAAAATAGAAGATTGTAAATTATTAGGTGTTTTTGATAATTCATTAAATATTGATGATGAAGTACTTCAAGATGTTTTAGCTAAAGAATCAAGTGAAAAAATGAAAAATGTTGTTAATACTATACAACAGGAACAAAATCAAGTAATTCGTAATTTAGAAGATCATAATTTAATTGTTCAAGGTATAGCTGGTAGTGGAAAAACAACCGTAGCACTACATAGAATAGCTTTTCTTTTATATCGTATTCCTAATTTATCTAGTAATCATATTTTAATTTTTTCTCCTAATCCTATTTTTACAGAATATATTTCAGATGTTTTACCATCTCTTGGAGAAAATAATACTTTACAGACTACTTTTAATGATTATTTATCATTTTTTATAAATGAATATAAAGAAATAGAATCATTTACTGATTTTGTAGGAAGATATTATAGTGGTGAAGTTTTTAATAGTGATTTAATTCGTTATAAACAAAGTGATGAAATTATAGGTGATATAGATTTATATTTAAAAGATTATGTAGATAATGCAGAATTTATTGATTCCTTTTATGAAAGTGAAATACATTATGTAGATAGGGATGAAATAAATCATTTATTACATTATAAGTATGATAGATTGCCACTTTTTGAAAGAGTAGAGGAAATAGCGAAAAGATTATCTAGTACTTTTTACAAAGGTAGTGGTAAAAAGAATGGTACGTTTCGTAAATTATTAAAAGAACATGCTAACTTTAAAAAAGATTTTAAAGAAATTTATAGAGGTTTTTATTATAGTCCTTATTGTAAGATTACTTTAAGTGATAGTGAAATAGATAAATTTATGAAGAGAAAAGTTCTATATTATGAAGATGCGTTATTATTATCATATATTAAAGGAATATTAAATGGATTTCCTTATGAACAACAAATTAAACATGTAGTTATTGATGAAGCACAAGACTATAATAAGTTACAATATATTATTATTTCAAAGATTTTTGCAAGAAGTGATTTTACTATTTTAGGTGATGTTAATCAAAATATTAATCCATATTATCATTATGATTCTTTATCTTCTTTAGCAAGTATTTTAAAAAATGATAGTAAATATATAGAATTATTAAAGACTTATCGTTCTTCTCCTGAGATTATTAATTATACTAATAAAATATTAAATTTAAATCATGTTAATGCAATACGTAGAGATAATAATAAACCT
>CALVJZ010000036.1 GCA_944332465.1 uncultured Bacilli bacterium
GTATAAAATTTTCTAATAATTTCACCTCCTACCTTATTATTCGAAAAAAGTAGAAGTTTTCCTGGAAAATAAAAAAAGACATTCCTAATTAGAATGTCTAACAACTATTTTTTTCATCATTATATATATTTATTGCACTTCTTATTACATCATCCATGTCATAATATTTATATTCTGCTAGTCTTCCTCCAAAAATGATATTTTGTTCTTGTTTTGCAAGCTTTTGGTATTCTTCTTTTAGATTATTATTTTTTTCATCATTAATAACATAGTAAGCTTCTTTTTCGTGATTCCAGTCATCTGGGTATTCATAAGTTATAACTGTCTTTTTACTTGGCGTTGATTCAAAGTGTTTGTGTTCAATCACTCTTGTATAATCCACTTCTTTTCCTGTATAGTTTACAACTGCATTTCCCTGAAAATTGTTTGTATCTAATACTTTGGTATCAAATCTAAGAGAACGATATTCTAATCTTCCTAATTTGCAATCAAAATATTCATCTAACATTCCTGTGTATACTATTTTGTTAGCAATAGCTTTATAGTAGTCTTTTTTTGGTAAAAAGTCTTCTTCTAGTTTAATTTCGATTCCTTCTAGCATTTTTTCTACTAGTTTGGTATATCCTCCTATTGGGATTCCTTGATATTTATCATTAAAGTAGTTATTATCATAGATAAATCTTACTGGTAATCTTTTAATAATAAAAGATGGTAAACTTTTACAATCTCTGTTCCATTGCTTTTCAGTATATCCTTTTACTAGTTTTTCATAGATGGTTCTACCTACTAAAGAGATAGCTTGTTCTTCTAGGTTTTGGGGTTCATGAGTAATTTCTTTTTTTTCTTCTTCAATGTGTCTTTTAGCATCTTCTGGTGTTATTACATCATCCCAAATTTTAGAGAATGTATTCATATTAAATGGCATATTATAAACTTCATCTTTATATCTAGCAATTGGTGAGTTTGTATATCTATTAAATTCTACAAAGCTATTTACGTAGTCCCAGACTTCTTTATCATCCGTATGAAAAATATGCGCTCCATATTTATGAACATTAATTCCTTCTATTTCTTCTGTGTATACATTTCCAGCAATATGATTTCTTTTTTCAATTACTAAAACTTTCTTTCCATCTTTTTTGGCAAGATTCGCAAATGTTGCTCCAAATAGGCCAGCGCCTACTATTATATAATCATATTTCATAATTAACCCTTTCCAAAAAAGAAGTATATCTCTATACTTCTATTTATTTATATAATTTTCATATAAACTTATTCTTTCATTAATTCTAGTTTTGCCTAATATTTTCATGATTGAAAATAAATCTGGTGATTTAGTTCTTCCTGTAATCATAACACGTAGTGCTTCACAGATATCTCCAACATGTCCTTTATAGTCATCAGGATTTTTCTTATAATCCTTTGGACTTGCGGCATATCCATGAGTGCTTGCAAATTCTTTTGTTGCATTAAACCATTCTTCATTTGTTACATCTAGATTAATATTATCAATATATTCTCGCATAAGTGAGACATCATATTGTTTATCACCCTCATACTTTGAATAATTTTCTTTTTTAAACATTTCATCAATAGCATATGAAAATTCTTCTTTAACATCAGAATATTTAGCAATATCTTTTCTAGGTCTAGGACCATCTTTTTCAATACTTAAGAACTTAATCATATCTTCTTTATTTTCTACTAATAATTGATGATATTCTTTATCAAATTTTTCTGTATATGATAATGTTTCACTGTATACTTCTTCTCCACTTTTACGTGAGAAATACGTTTTAGAAATATTATTTAATTTATCTAAGTCAAATAATGTTCCACCTACTGCCATTTTATCAAAGGTAAATTCAAAGTCGTTGATTGATTTATCTTGATTATTTAAATACCATTCTTCAAAATTTGAATTTAGTATTGTTGCTAGATAAAGATGTACTGCTGGGATTGGTATTCCAACTTCTTCATAATAAGAAACTTTTGCTTCTGGATCTTTTCTTTTTGATAGTTTTCTAATATTTCCGTTTTCTTTTTTAGTAATTGGTGCAGTATGTGCATATTCTGGACGTGTAAATCCTAATATTTCAAATAATTGAACATGTAAAGGGATACTTGATACCCATTCATCACCACGTATAACATGAGTTGTATGCATTAGGTGATCATCAATTACATGTGCTAAATGATATGTTGGTGTACCATCCTTTTTTAGTAATACAATGTCCATATCATTTTCTGGGAATTTCATTTTTCCTTTTATACAATCTTCAATTTCTATTTGATTATTAGCATTGCCAGGAGACTTTAATCTAATAACATATTCTTCTTTGTTTGCTAATTTTTCTTTAATTTCTTCTAAAGATAAATCTCTATCTACAGCATACATACCATAGATTCCTATTTTTGTTTTATTTATTTCTTGTTCTTCTCTAATCTGGTTAATTTCTTCTTCTGTCATAAAACATGGGTAAGCTAAACCTTGTTTAATTAAATCTTTTACATAAGTTTGATAAATTTCTGTTCTTTCACTTTGAATATACGGTCCATATTTTCCACCAACTTTTGAACTTTCATTTGGCATAATACTAAAAGCATCTAAATCATTAAATATTCCTTCAGTTCCGTTTTCAACACTTCTTTTTTGATCTGTATCTTCAATTCTTAAATAGAAGATACCATTACTTTGTTTGGCATATATATAATCACAAAATGCACCAAAAAGACTTCCCATATGAACAAAACCTGTAGGACTTGGTCCAAATCTTGTTACCATTGCTTTATCTGAAAGATTTCTTTCTGGATACATTTTTTCATAGTCTTCTCTTGTCTTTGTTATATTTGGAAAAAGTAGTTCTGCTAACTCTATACGTTCTTTTTCAGTCATTCTCTCACCTCATTTGTTTCTATATAATGATATAATATTTCAACTAAAAATGCAAGATAGATAACAATAGAAAAAAACTACAAAATGTAGTTTTTAACGTTTTATTTTTACTTTTGCTGCTTCTATTTCTTCATCTGTCATTCTACCTTTAAATCTAGATTCTTCTTTAGAATAAATTGGTAAGTCTTGGATGATTTCATCTTTTGTTAAACTGTATGGTTGTGGTTCTCTTACTACTTTATATGGTTTATCTTCCATATCTGGTTTAATAAAACCTAACTTGATTTGAGACTCTCTTATCTCTTCGTCTGTCATTCTACCTTTAAATCTTGATTCTTCTTTGGAATAAATTGGTAAGTCTTGGATGATTTCATCTTTTTTTAAACTATACGTAGTATCGCTTTTTTCTGTTTCTTGTTCTTCTTGTTTTTCTTCCTTTGTTTCTTGATTTTCTTGTTCTGTTGTTTGTTCTTTCTGCTCAGTTGTTTGTTGTTTTTCTTCTTCTGTTGTTTGCTCTTCTTGTTGTAATTCAAAATCCTTTATTTGTTTTGTGTGATTATGTGGATAAAAGACATCTTCCATTTCCATACTATCGACACAGCTATAATTCAATTCAATTGTTTTTTTCATTTTTCCTGTTTCTAATCGTCTAGTAGCCATATCATATTCTACTGTCTTTCCAAGAACTTTGATTCCTCTTTCTCCTAAGTTCTTTTCTTCTTTTCTTAATACGTTTTTGTAAGCTTCTGATACAACTTTAGGATCTATTTGATCAAATATAGATGTATTATTTAATTCTCTTAAAAATTCTCTGTAGTCTCTAAATTCATCATATTTAGGATTTAAGCCCATTAACTTTAACATTGTAATTGCATATCCATCAGCAGTATAGTCTAGATTTAAATCTGCTTCATATAAATCTCTTGAAAGAATTGATAAAGTGTCATTTTCTGTTCCATTACTTGTTCTAGCATAATCTATTACTAAACTGGTAGGTATCGTAATATATTGATCATATGCAGCAATTTCTTCTGGTGATAACATAAAATATTTAAATTTATCGCTTTCCATGAAGTATCCATTTTCATCTATTGTTGAACAGTCAAAGGTAGGATCAAATACAGCAATTTTATCAACATTATACTTTGTATCTTTAATTCTTCCAACATTTCTACAGTGTCTATGTGTTGAATATCTAAATGTAGGAATATTACATCTTCTTAATAATGCTGAGAATAAGGTAGCATACCCCTCACACACCAACGTTTGATTACCTGCAACAATATCTAATTGTCTATTTGTCAAAATGTTCATAGCATCTGTTGTTTGGTATTCAGGGTCGTAGGCATAATGTTTTTGTAAATACCTATAAACATAAATAGTTGCTTCTAATGGTGAATAACCCATATCCTTAATATGTTTTTCTTGTTCATCTAATATTTCTAATAGTTGTTGATATGATTGGGGTGAGGTAATTCCTCCTCCTTCTAGTTCTGAGTGATGAGAATTATTTGTTTCAAATGGTTCGTTTTCATATACTCCGATTATATCATGGCATGTATCATAAACAATTTTAATAGGATTACTGGAAACTTTATCAATATCTTTAAAAGAAGTAGTATCATCACGAAGTGGATTACCTAAAAAACTAACAGTAGCATCTTTTCGTAATCCCCTTTTTTGGAAACGTTTTAATAATTCTTTATATTCCTTTGGTTCATAATGTCTATAGTTAATTTCTACTTTATTTGTTCTAGATAATTGGTTAGCATCCCTAATAAGGGCATCTAATTCATTATCGCTTGGATTGTGATCTAAAAAGTATGAAAATACTGTATCATTATCTTGATAACCCATTGTTAATTTATAATTACCGTGTTGTAAAGTAATTCTATTTTGATATTCGGGCATTAAATTTTCTTCTTGTTCGTCAGCTATAATAAAGATACGTGAATCTAGTTTTGAACATAAATCGTTATTAACTTTATAGCCACTATTTGTAATTCTTATGGTATGTAAAAACTTTGAATTATTTAAAATATCAATTATTTCATCTGTTAAGAATCTAGCGTCAATATTCAAAAAAACACCAATTGTATCGTTTCTTAAAATATCTAAAAATAAATCATAGCTTTCTTGATTATTATATCGCACACTATAAGTTAACCAACCATGAGCATTTCCTAGATTAGAATTATTTCTCTCTTCAGAGGTTGCGACTACATAAGGATAATTTAATCGTTCATCGAATATAATACTGCTTATTATTCTACCTTTCATATTAGCTTCCCCCCTCTTTTTAATATGCCGTATTATAACATATTTTTGTTAAATAGTCAAAAAAAACTCCTGCTTTTTAAACAAGAGTTAGTATCTTTTGGTTGCCCTGGTTAGATTCGAACTAACGCATCGTGCGGTCAGAGCGCACTGCCTTACCACTTGGCTACAGGGCAATGTTTAACATATTCATTTTACAATAAATTATAAAAAAAGAAAAGGGATTATTTTTTATTTATCTTTCCCTTTTCTTGTTTTACTTGTTTTTCTATTAGTCTAGAATCGAAGAAATCTTTTAATGGTTCATTATTTGCGGTTGTTGCACTTATAATTGATGCACGCATGAAGCTTTTGCTGGTTTCTTCTGAGACATTAGAAAAGTCTAATTCATAGTTAAATCCTAAGTATCTATCTAGACATTCTACACACTCTCTTAAGTATTCTCTAGCTACTCGTCCATTACCTTCTCTAAAAGGATGAATTATATTCAACTCTCCATAAAAATCAGCAAGCCAAGTAGTTATATCATCTCTAGTTTCAAGGTCTACCATACGTTTTGAAAAAGTTTTCATATTATCTGTCAAACAACCATAGATAAATTCTGGTCTACAAAAAGGAGTGTTTCCTTTCATAATGTTTTCATTTCTAGTTTGTCCAGCAAATGGATATATTTTACCAAAAATTGTTTTATGAAGTGAAAAATAGTATTCTGGAGTAAATAATTTGTTCGGTCTTGGAACAGGTTTTAGTTGAAGTGCTGCTAATTCGGCAGTTGTAATTCTTCTTTCTGCAATTGTTAATTCTTCTTGATTTGTTATTCCAAGATTATTTTTTAAGACGTCAGTTCCTGGGTAACAATATCTTGAACTATCGTCTAGGGCTTCGTCTAAGCGTCCTCGAAAATCCATTTTCTTCTCCTTTTGGTGCATTTAATTTTGGCACATTCATATCAGCAAGTAAAACATCTAATATTTCATCTGGTGTTTTACCTTCATATCTTTGTAAGGCATTTGCAATTATAATTTTTTCTCTAGCAGTTACAGTGGAACCTTCCATTGTTGTATTACCGGCGGCACTTTCAACCGTCTTACGAATTTCTTCTTCTGGCATATAATTTTCCCCCCCTCATAAAATTTTTGGTCATTCCATTTCTGTTGCTATAGTTTAACACATTTTTGCTTTTTTTGCAAGAAAAAGCATGGCGTTACCATGCTTATTTTTGTAATTCTGATGATGTAAATACATAGTTATCATCTTCATTGGTAAATGTTATTTTATATAAACTTCCTTTACTTATTAATCTATCTGTTTGTGCTGTATCAGTTAAATTATCTTCCATTATGTATCCAACAATATCTGTTAAATCTGAATTTTTACAAAAAGCTATTCTACCATTTACTGTTAATGATGGATTAGAATAAACTATTCTTACATAAACTTCTAATTTATTTTCATTTAATAATGCTTTTACTACTTTACTTAATTTGTTTGGTCCACATGTTCCCCCACAGTTAGCACCTACATAAGTATATACTCCAGTTTGTTCATTGTAAGTGTATGAAGGACATGATTCATATGTTTTATGTTCAAATTTATAATCTTTTCCAAAGGTAATATCTATTTGTTTATCCATTTCTTCTTTAGATATTGGAGCATTATTGGTTTTAATTAATTTTGTCATAACTGTTTCATAGGCAAATTGATTATTAATGTCTTTGGTAGTAGTTTTACTATCTGTTAAATATGTTTGATATGTACCACAATAATTATTAATAGCCGAATCAATTTTATCAACCGCATCTAATACTCTTTCATCTGTTATTTCTAATAATTCCCCTGAATTAGTTGTTGTTTCTTTTTCTTTCTTGTTTTTTTCTTCTTTTTTTACAGTTTCTTCTTTCTTTATAAATGAATCAAAAAGACCATTATCATAGGCAATATATCCTGCAAGAGCAAATACCGCAACAAATAATAAGAAAATTACAATATTTTTTTTCATTTCTATTCCTCCCTATTTTTCTATAGTATACAATACTTTATTCTTTTTTGACAATAATTAAAATATTTATATTTACACTTTCTCTAGATCTTCTTTTTTATACCAACCTAGCGGTGTAGATGTTGATACTAGGTATGGATATTTAGCGTTTGGTAATATTCTTGTTATTGTCCCTACTAAACCTTTTTTAGCTCTATTACTTGTTCCATCAGCTGAAGCATTTCCATAACCAATTGTTTTTACTTTAGTACCTATTGTGAAATCATTATTATCACTGGCGATAATTAATTCATCTGAAAGCCATCCACTACCTCTATTAATTAAGTATGGTGCAGGTCTATTTTTTATAATTCTTGTAATTGTTCCCGTATGAATACTTGATTTTACTTTTCCTTCAGCATAACTATTTTTATATAAGTAATTAAATTTTACAACATCTCCTACTTGATATTTTGTTTCTTCATTTGGTGGTATTACTTCCCCTTTTGGATTAGCATATTTATCCCAGGTTTCTTTAGTACCATAGAAATAATCTAAATCTAAGTTTTGATTGTATCCGCTTACATATCCACGTGATGTATACTGCCATAAAATATAAAATGGCCAATACTTATTTTTAGGTGGTATTCCTGGCGCTCCAGTATTTGCTCCATAACTTGCTATCCAAAGACCAAAATCAAGGGATGCTACTTTTTCCCAATTAATATTATTAGCGGGATAAGCACTCATATATATTATTGGTTTTACTCCAGTTTTTTCATATACAGTTTGTAAAAATGTTTGTGCCCAGATGGTATTACTTGTATCCTTTTCCCAGTCTAAAACTAATATTGCTTTTTTTAAATATGGTTTTATTGTTTCAACAAACCAATTTGCTTCTTCTTTAGGATTATTCCCTAAATCAGGTCTTGCAAAATGATAAAGCCCTATTTTTTTATTACTATTTAATGATGCAGTCATATATTCTTTAAAATTAGGATCAGTATATCCTATTCCTTCTGTTGCTTTAGCAATAACAAAATCTATATTTAATTTTGAAATATTAATTCCTCTTTGATATCTAGATATATCAATTCCTTTTAACAATTTATCACCTCCTATCATAATATATAAATAATAAAAAAAAGAAATCATTTTATGTTGCCTATGATTTCTTTTTGTTTTTTACTAAGTTATAGCTTTCGTCTATTAATTTTTTTACTTTATCTAGATTTATACCCTTTACTAAGAGAATAGTTATCCAGTATTTTTTATTCATGTGATATGCTTTTAAAATATATTTATTATCTATTAATGATTTTACTTTTTCTGCAGTATTTTTTAAATTTAATATTGTTACTTTTCCTTCTTTATTAATTTTTAATGACTTATATGGTACTTCCATTAAAATAGAATACCACTTGCCTTCACTTGTTTTAAAGGTTTTACTTATTTTATCATTTGAAAATGGATAATCAGGAACAGTTTTATATTTTTCTTTTACATAATCTATTAACTGTTCTTGTAAACCAACTTTTACAAAACATTGTTTTACTATTTCTTCTACTATTTTTTTCACTTCTTCTTTAATACCACTAGCAAATTCACCAGCATTTTCTGCATAGAATGGCAAATATTCTTCTTCTAGTTCTTTATCATAAACTTTTATATAACCTTTTTCTTTAGAAAGAATAATCTCTACTTCAAAATTATTATTTAAGTTTATTCTTTTTTTATAAAAATTATTTTCTTTTATAAACCCTTTTTGTGCTAATGACTTTATATTTAATTCATATTTAGTATAGATATTATCTAAGTTCATATAATCACCACTTTCATAATATCATATTTTTATATTCTATGTTAAAATGAAGTTGGTGATAATATGAAAAAAATAAGTGATTTTTTAAAGAAATATAAAATGTTATTGTGCCTTTTTTTAGGGTGTAGCATTTTATTTCATTTTGTTTTATTTGCGCAAGATTTATTAACAGCAGATGTTTTACTTAATAATCATTATTATGATGGTTATGCCTGGGAATTATCATTAGGTCGTTTTGGGCTTTATATTTTTGGTCTTATAAAAGGTTTTTATGTATTTAAAAATATTGAAATATTTCTTTCGATGTTATTATTTGCGATTAGTAGTATTTTAATTATTGATTTATTTAAGATAAAAAATAAAGTTATACAAGTATTACTTGTAATTTTAATTAGTATAAGTCCTATTTTATCAAGTACTTATTTATTTTATTATTGTACACTTCCCTATTCTTTTAGTTTTTGTTGTGGTGTTTTAGCAATTTATTTATATTATAATTCTAAAAAAAGATTATTTAAGTTTTTTGTACCTATTACTTTAATTATAATGTTACTTAGTTGCTATCAAGCTTATTTAGCGATACCTTGTACTTTGTTTATTTTAGTTACAATTAAAAATTTATTTGAACATAAATTTACTTGGAAAGATACTTTTTTATGTATTGTGGTTATATTACTGGGGCTAATTTTATATTTTATTTTGATGAAGTTAGTATTACTAATTTTTTCTATTCCAATGAGTAGTTATCGTAGTGCTAATCAACTAGGTTTTAATACTATTTTGGAAATACCTAATAGAGTTTTACTGTCTTATATTGAGTTTTTTAATTATTATTTTAGAGATTCAATAGTTAATAATCATAATCAATTTTTACATATTAGTAACATTATATTATTAGTTCTTTTAATATTAGGTACTGTTTGGAAAATTATTAAAGAAAAACTTTCTTTTAAAGAAATATTATTAATATTAATTTCTCTTATGCTTTTACCATTAGGCATTAATATTATTACTGTTTTATTGGGAGAAGAGTTACAACTTCTTATGAGTAGTGGTTATTTACTTATTTTATATTATTTAGGTTATATTTTAGAAGATAATAAATTATTTATTATATTAGGTAGTATTTTATTTATATTTATGATACGTGGATATTTAATTCAAGTAAATGCTAGTTATGAAGTTTTAAATAATACTTATTTAAAAACAGAAAGAATGGCAGTTAATATTTTAAATGATTTTGAAAAAAGTAATTGTAAACAGTTAATGATTAGTGGTGATATTACAAAGATAGATAGTTATTCTAATTATGAAGATGATAATACATATGGTTTTGTTAGTACATATCCTCTTTTTTGGAGTGAATATTCTAATTTAAGTAATGGCTGGGAAAGATTTATGAAGTACTATTTAGGTAGTGATATAGAGTTTGTGGATGAAGCTACTTATAATAAAATATTAGATAGTAAACGTTATAAAAAAATTAAATCTTATCCAAGCAGTAGTGTTATTGATGATGTTTTGGTTATAAAATTTGAATAAAGAAAAAAGGCTTAGGCCTTTTTTTGTTGCTCCAGATTGAGTAAATATTTCTTTTTGTCTATTCCGGCAGCATACCCTGTTAAAGAAC
>CALVJZ010000037.1 GCA_944332465.1 uncultured Bacilli bacterium
AGGTTGAACTGGTTGTACTACAGCATTTTGTTTTGGTTGTATGTTTTGTACTTGTTGTTTTGTTATATCTACAACGTTTGGTAAATTTTCTTCTTTTTTAGGTATTGTAACGACGTTTGTTGGAATAACATTTTGATTTGTATTTATATTTGTAATAGTTGTTTGTGTAAATGGAGTAGGTGCTGTTTCATCTTGTTTTATACTATTTATAATGTTTGGTATTTGTTTTTGAACATCAATTGCATTTATTTTTTCTAAAGAATTTATTTTTGTATTTGGACTTGTTGCTTTTACAACAGTTTCATCTTGATTATTAAGTGTTGTTGGTATTGTTACTGGAGTAGCACTTGTAAGTGATACTTCTTCTAGTTTTTGTTTTTCTAATTCTTTTTCTTGTTTTTCTTCTTGCTTTTCAAGTTCTTCTTTTATTTCTTTATCTTTTTCTTCTTGTTTTTCTTTAATTTTTTCAGCAATATCATTTTCAAAGAAATCTTCAGCATCTTCTATTTCAATTACTCTTAATACTTCTTCAAAACTTGTTGTTCCATCTAGTACTTTTCCTAGGGCATCTTGTAATAAGGTAATTATTTTATCACTATATACTAAGTGTGATAATTCTTCTTTGGTTATATTTTCATTATTTAAGGCGCTACGCATTTCATCATCTAATTCTAGAACTTCTTGTATAGCAACACGACCTTTATATCCTTTTCTACAGGCATCACAACCATCAGGATTTACATCCCAGATTTTATCTACGTCTTTATGTAAATATTTTTTAAATACTTTTTTCTCAAATTTTGTAACTGGTCTTTCAATACGACAATTTTTACATATCTTTTTCGCAAGTCTTTGAGAAATTATACCAGTTAAGGCAGTTGATAATAAATATCTTTCAACATTCATATCTAGTAGACGTTCAACTGTTGATAGAGTATTGTTAGTATGGATAGTAGAAAGTACTAAGTGTCCAGTAATTGCGGCACGTACAGCAATTTGAGCAGTTTCACTATCACGAATTTCTCCGATTAGTATAATATTAGGGTCTTGACGTAAAATAGAACGTAGTGCTGCAGCGAATGTCATACCAATTTCAGAGTTTACTTGAACTTGGTTTAGACCTTCAATATTCATTTCAATAGGGTCTTCAACAGTAATTATATTTGTTTCTTCTTTATTTAATGTTTCAAGTATAGAGTAAACGGTTGTTGATTTACCTGATCCAGTGGCACCAGTGATTAGGATAATTCCATTTGGTACTTGAATCATTCTTTTTAAGCGCTCTAGATTTGATTCATTAAAGCCTAGAGAATCTAGTCCTTGTAAACTTCTTGAATAGTCCAAGATACGAATAACTACTTTTTCTCCTTCATTTAAAGGTAGACAAGAGACACGCATATCCAAATACATTCCACCAAAGTTACCTTTAATAGCTCCATCTTGTGGTAGTCGTGACTCAGTAATATTCATATTAGCTAATAGTTTTAATCTAGTAGTTAAATTACGCTCATATGCTTTAGGAATAAACGTAAAGTTTTGTAAATCTCCATCGACACGAGTACGAACCATCATACCATCTTCACGTGGGTCAAAATGAATATCTGAAGCATTTGATTTAGCTGCAGATATAATGATATAGTCCGCAATTTGCGTAATAGGCGTCTTGTTAAAATCAAATTTTATCATAGTGTCACAACCCCTTTTGCTTTTTTACTATGGTATTTTATCTTATTTTATTATATAATACTTTTAGTATAATAGCAAGAAAGTAGATGGGAAAAATGATAAAAAATAGTAAAGGTTTTGTCCTTGTTGAAACATTAGTAGTTACAGCTTTTGTAGCGGCAGTATTTTCAGTAATTTATGTTAATTTTTATCCTCTTGCTGGTGAATACGAAAGAAGAACTTTTTATGATGATATAGATAGTAAATATGGAGCATACTGGGTAAAATTTTTTGTTCAGAGAAATAGTTATTCTAGTTTTACGGCACAAGATATAATAAATAATAAGTCGTATTTAGAGTTTTCTTGTAATAATATTACAGACTCATTTGATAAGACGATGTGTAAAAATATGATGGATAGATTGGGGTTAGAGAAAGCTATTATTACTTTTTATCAGTTGTCAGATGATGATGATAATGCTGATGGTTTAACGTTTACGGGTATTAAGACAAAAGCTGATAGTGTTTTTTCAGATGATCCGGCGTTTGCGGCCTATATTCATTATTTACCTAACTATACTGTTAAAAGCCTTAATGGAGCAAGGTATCGTGTTATTTGTAAGTTTAAGAGAAGTGGAGATTCTTTAGAAACAAAAGAACTTAATGATACTTATGCAACAATGGAGGTGATTAAATGATAAAACTTAATAATAAAGGAATGACCGCAATTGAAGTTTTAGTTACGTTTGTACTTATTGCGATTGTTGTGGTGGGCTTATATGATGGAATAGTTGCTCTTAAAGAGAAAGAAACTATTTCTTCAGCTCAATTAAGTATAGATACTTATAAGAATTTAATCACAAAAGACTTACAGGATGACTTTATAAAGAAAGGTTTAGTTTCTGCTAAAATATCTTCTTTAACAGGTGGAGATAAGGGATATTTAGTTAATTTTGTTTTTAAAGACAATAGTCGAAAAACTCTAAAAGTAATACAACAGTTTGGTTGTACTGCAACCGATTTGGAAGAAGCACAGGATATTTGTTTGAATCGTGGTATTGGAATTAATGACAGTGATAAGTTTTCTATTAATTATGGACCAGATGGTAATTTAGTGGAGTATCCACTTCCTGATTTAGGACATGAAGTAATTCCTGGTCTTGGTGGTGGTGCAGATCATACTGTTTATTCATTAAAGATAAATGAAGTTAATATTTCATCTAAAGATAGAGTTTTTTCATTACATATAACTTTATCACATCCAGATTTAGGTAGTGATTATTCTATTAATATAGTTACGCCTTTAAACTATCCATAGAAATATTATTGTTGCGAATAAGAGTTGGAGTAGTCTTGCTAGAAAAAAGTTTTTATATTTAATATTAGTATCAGAAATGATACTTTTTATTTGCATATTTACAGAGATGCCACCTAAAGAGAAAAAGATAATGATTATAATGGCTTTTAAAATATCATTGGTAATTAAACTAGTTTTAAAGATACCATTAGTTAAATCAAATATTCCACTTATTAATATATAAGGAATTATTTCGAGATTTAAATATAGGGTAATTATTTTACCTATTATAAAGAAAAAAAGAGATATTCCATAAATTGTTATAATTACTTTAAAAGATGAGGTTATAGCATTTGTTAGATTTTTAGAAAAAGAATTTTTAGAAGTTTTATATATAATTTCTTTATCTTTTTCTTTTCTATAGAAAATAAGGGCAATAATAAAGTTTGAAAGTATAAGAGATAGTAATATTTTTGTTGGAAAAATTTTGTTTTTAAATAATAGGGAAACGGATCCTAAAATAAATATGGGATTAGGGAAATGGGTAAATTTTATTAAATAGTTTGCTTTTTTGGTCGTAATTAAGTTTTCGTTTAATAATTTTTTAATATAAATACTACCACTAGGATAACCACTGATGAGACTCATTATAGTTACAAAAAGTGTTGAACCATTATGGTGTAAGAGTTTTGATATTTTTTCTATAATGTTATAGTTAATAAGAAGAGAAGATAGTGTAAAAAATAAAAAGTTAGAGGGGAATAGTTTAGTTATAAATAAATTTGTATAAGTAACTATTTCTTTTGTTAAAAGAGAAGCATTTAATATTGTTAAAGAAGTTATGACAATTAAAAATAAAAGTATACTATTTTTTATCATATTTCCTCATTTCTTTGTTATAATGTATCATGGAGGTAGTTACATGCTTAAGAAATTTTATGAAGATATTAAGTCTTTTATTAAAGAAGAATATAAATTTATAATATTTTTAGTTTTATTTTCAGTTATATGCTTTTTTCCAGTAAATTATTATATTGTGATTGGTGGAGGAATAAGTGATATATCTGATAGAGTTATTGTAGAAGATGGTTATGATAGTAAAGGAAGTTTTAATTTATCTTATGTTTCAGAACTTAAAGGGACAGCACTTAGTTATTTATTAAGTTATGTTATGCCTCATTGGAAACGTATTGATATGGATGATTATAAATATACGGAAACTGATGATTATAAAGCAATTGAGTTTAGGAGTGAACTTGATTTAAAATATTCTAATAGTAATGCAATTTATTATGCTTATAAATTAGCGGGACGTGAATGTAATTATGTTGATACGAAAGTATATGTTATTTCAACATTAGAAGAGTATGACAATTTATTAGAAGTAGGTGATCAACTTGTTTCTGTTAACGGTAAAAAATGTCATAATATGGATGAGTTTCAGGAGGAACTAGGAAAGATAGATGAAAATGAAGTTGTCATAGGAGTTATTAGAAATAATAAAGAAAAAGATATTACTTGTCATTTATATCAAGAAGATGATAGAAAAGTTTTAGGTGTTTTATTACAAGCATTAAATACATACGAAGCATCTCCTGATGTAGATTTTAATTTTGAAAGAAATGAATCTGGTCCTTCAGCAGGACTGATAACGACATTATCAATTTATGATCAACTTACAAAGGGTGATTTAACAAAAGGTAAGAAAATTGCCGGTACCGGAACAATAGAAATAGATGGTTCTATTGGAGCTATAGGTGAAGTTGAATATAAATTACTAGGAGCTGTTGATGGTGGGGCTGATATCTTTTTAGTTCCAGCTGGAGATAATTATCGTGATGCTAAAAAAGAAGCAAAAAAAGAAAAATTAGATATAAAGATAATTCCAGTTAAAAATATAGAAGATGCTATCAATAAATTAAAAGATTTATAGGAGGATAATTATGAATATGAGTGATGAAGAACTATTAGCATATGGAAAAAAGTATATGGAAAGTGTAGGAGGATTTATTCAAAATAATCATTACAAATTAGTTGATATAAAAAAAGATTATTGTGTTATGGAAGCAGAAGTAAGGGAAGAAAGTTTAAATCCTTATGGTATGGTTCATGGTGGTTTTATGTTTGGACTAGCTGATACTGCAGCAGGAGTTGCGGCACGTTCATCTGGTAAAAAAGCAGTTACTTTAAGTTCACATATAGAATACTTACATGCAGGTCATGGTAAGAAAATAAAAGCAGTTGTTGAACCTGTTAAAGTAGGAAATAAAGTTTCTGTTTATGAAGTTTTTATTTATGATGAGAAAGAAGTTTTAATAGCAAAAGCAACAGTTGATTATTTCTATATGGATTAGATTGTCAATTGACAGTCTTTTTTTTGTATTTCATTTTGTGATAGTTTAGGATGTGTTATATTTTATATGAGGAGAATGTTATGAAATATCTTAAATTAGTAATTCAAATAGTATGTTTTATTGTTTTTTTAATAATTGTTTATTTATTATTTAGAATGTTTTTAATTTATGTTTTATATCAACCAAAGGGAGCATCAGTGTTTACTTTTAAAGATGATAATATATTTTTAAAGTCTAGTAATACTTGTAATAATGTAATGCAAGATTTTACGATGTGTATACCAGAAGGATTTAGTCTAAAAGAAGATTTTGGTAAGGGTGATACTGTAACATATACTGATCACAGTGGTAATTTATCAATAATAGCTAGTGTTGATAAAACATCAATAAAAAAATATATTAAAGAAAATAACGTTGGTGTAGATGTTAATCAGTTTTTAGATAAGTATCAGTTTGAAAACAATACAGATGTTTTAAAATTTTTAGCTGAAAATCAGGATAAAAAATTTAATCTTTTATCAAATTTAAGTGATGTTAAAGAATATAAAGTTATTTGGGAGTATGCACAAAATACTTTTCCAATGGGCGATGTTTATTTCATAGAAGGAGATTACTTTGGATTTTTGATAATAAAAGGTAATAATTATCGCTTTTATTTAGACTATGATGGAAAAGTATATAAAGTCTCTTTTTCTAATAGTAGTTTAGCTAATCCTATATTTACAAAAGATAATGTTTTAGAATATGTTAAAAGTATTCAATTTATAGACTAGAAATAGTCTTTTTTTTTACCATAATTTTTCATATTTTTAACATTTTATTTTCACTTATTTCATTTATAGTTTTTATATCGAAAGGAGATGATTGTAAAGTAAGAAAATCCCATAATTTCCCATAATTGTTTAATAATTTATACACAATTTGTTGCTATAGTTATAGTGTAAGAAGGAGGATGATATAAAAAAAGTTATATAGAAAGATTAAGTTATTACCGTTTATGTTTAATATAGATGAAAGGGGATGATATGTATAAGTGATGCTATTATCTACTTATTAAAGGAGGGGATGCCCATAAGGTTATAGGAAAGTTCAGGGAATAGTGTTATACTATTGGTGGTGGTAGAAATGTATACGATTTGTTTTGTTGAAGACGAAATTGACTTATCAAACCTTATTCAAACCTATTTAGAACGTTCTGGTTACAAAGTTGTTACTTTTACAAAAGGACAGGATGCTATTAATTATATAGGTAATAAAGTTGATTTATGGATACTGGATATTATGTTAGGAGATGATGTCAGTGGATACGATATAATCAAAGCTATCCGGAAGCAAGATGAGGATGTTCCTGTTATATTTACTTCCGCAAGAGATCAAGATTTAGATAAAATATTAGGTCTTGAACTTGGTAGTGATGATTATATTACAAAACCATATTCTAGTAAGGAATTAGTCTTACGTGTAAATAAAATTATTAAAAGAGTATATAAAGATAAAAATTCAGATATTATTTCATATGATGAATATATAATTGATAAAGATCGTCGTACTGTAAATTTTGAAAATAAAGAAATAAAACTTACAACATTAGAATTTGATTTATTACTTTTATTTATTGAAAATAAAAATAAATGTTTTTCAAGGGAAGAAATTTTAAATGCAGTCTGGGGAAATGATTACTTTGGTACGGATAGAGTAGTTGATGACTTAGTACGAAGAGTACGTAAAAAGATGCCTAAACTTAAACTTAGTTCGGTTTATGGATATGGTTATAGATTATCATGAGATATCGTAAAACTAAATTAAGTCATCAATTAATTTCCTTAATTGTATTAGCTTTTGTAATATTATTTATTTCCTTAGGTGTTATTCTTCCTAAGATGTTAATTCCGGTAGCTGAAAAAAATATTTATACTTATTTAAGTGAACCTTTAAAATTTGTAAGTAACAGTCCTATTGATAAATCATTACTCAATACAGAAATTGCTTATATTTATATTGTAGATAATGATGTTGCGACCAGTGAAAATATTAGACAAGTTATTAGTATTAAAGATATTAAAAAATTGTTATCCTATATGAATGATGATTATGGAAAATTTAGTTATGATCATCATACTTACTACTACTATACCATATCGAGAGATGGAATTAAAAAGATTGCTATCTCTAATGATAGTTATATCAATGAAACAAAAGAAGCTATACTTGGTACCATTTTTCCAATAGTTTTATCAACATGTTTATTGATTGGTCTACTTCTTGTTTTATGGTCAAGCTTTGTCGTTAAAAAGATTGAAAAGTTAAAAGACAAGATAGATAATATCGATAATCCAGATTATAATCATAATATTAATTTTGTAATGGACGATGAAATTGAGTCCCTTGCTTTAGCAATCGAAGATATGCGTATTTCTTTGGTAAACCAAGAAGAATATCGCAATCAAATGTATCAAAATATATCACATGATTTTAAGACACCTCTCACCGTTATAAAATCATATATAGAAGCTGTTGATGATAAAATTGAAGATAGTAATACCGCACTTCAAGTTATTAAACAACAGACTTTAAAATTAGAAAATAAAGTACACTCACTTCTTTACTTAAATAAACTTGATTATCTCAAAAATTCTAAAAATATTGAAAATAAACTGATTGATATGGAACAAATTATAAAAGTAGAAATAGATAAGTTTAAGTTTCATAGGAAGGAAATTAAATTTATTACCGATATTGATTCTAAATCTAAGTATTATGGTACTGTAGAACACTGGGAAACTATTTTTGATAATTTGTTATCCAATTTTATGAGATATGCTAATACTACTATAAAAATTACTGCTAAACAAAATAAAATTATCCTTTATAATGATGGCGAACATATTGCTGATGATTTCCTTGAAGGAATTTTTACTCCGTTCCGGAAAGGAATTAAAGGAGAATTTGGCTTAGGCCTTTCGATTGTTAAAAAGACTTTAAATATTATGAATTATGATATTACAATTAAAAACGAGAAAAAAGGTGTATCCTTTATTATTAAGAGAAATTCTAGAGATTAGGATTTCTCTTTTTGGTTATATTAATAATGGTGATGGTATGCGAGTTTTTATAACGGGTGGTAGAAGTGGTATTGGTTATGAAGTAGGTAAATTTTTAGCTGAAAGGGGTCATCTTGTTTATTTGGGGTGTAGGACGGTAAGTCAAGTTTTTTCCTTAAGAGAAAAGTTAAAAAGTGAAAAGTTAAGGATAATTCCTATAAAGTTTGATATTACATCTTCTGATATTTTTATGTTAAAGTCGTTAAAGATTGATGCTTTGTTTTGTCATGCTGGTGTAGGAGTAAGTGGAGATATTACTAGGCTAGATATTAGAAGTTTAAAAGATGTTTATGAAGTTAATGTTTTTTCTAATATTAAAATGATTCAGTTAATGATATCGGTATGGAAAAAAGAGAAGAAAAAGGGAAAAATAGTTGTTACTTCTTCACTTCTTGAACTTTTTCCACTTCCTGGTTTTGGGGTTTATTCTTCTAGTAAAGCTGCTTTATCTATGTTTATTAAGTGTTTGAGTAAAGAAGAGAAGAGTATTTCTTTTTGTTTAGTGGAGTTGGGTGCTTATTCTACAGGATTTAATCAAGTAATGATTGATAATATGGAGAAGTATCAAAAACTAAAAAAAAGAGATTGTTTAAAAATAAGTATGCGTAGAAAACTTTTTTCTTTATTAGAATCTAAAAATATATTGGGTTGTGCTAAAAAGGTTGCTTTAGAGATAGAAAAAAGGAATCCAAAGAAGATTCTAAGGATTCCTTTTATACAAGGATTGTTTTTAAAAGTTTATTTTTTATTATTTGGTTGAATTTGTCTTTTTAAGACTTTTTCTTTAGCTTCTTTATCTTGTATATCTGATTTGTTATCTAGCCATTGATCAATTATGTAGAATTTATCATCATCAATATCGATACATATGATTCCATAGTTAGTGATATAGATTGGTCTCCAAATGCTAGATGGCATATAGTCAGAAAACTGTTGGGCGTAAAGAACAGTAGTTCTATCATCTAAATATTTATGGGTTGCAAAGTCGTATATTTTATCATTTATGCCTATAATTATACCTAAATAGGTAATACCATCTCTTTCTAGGTTAGCGAGAAACAAATTATCACTTGTCATATTATCTAAGTCACTTGGATTTAAATAGTCGACATCTTTATAAAACTCTATATCTTCTGGTAGATTAAATTTTTCTTCTTTCATTTTATTGCTTTCTTTGTTTTTGATATGCTAAACGTAGTTGTTTTGCTTCACTTGCTGTCATATCTGATTTTTTTATAGTTCTTTCATCCAAAAATCTGGCAGGTAGTCCAATAGCTTCATTACCCATTTTATGTGCTTGTTCTTGTAGCCACCACTCAGCTTCTTCTAAAGTAGTGGTAGGTTCATCATTTTCAACTCTCACAAGTCTTCCAAACCTTGCTTTATAGTAGGGTACACCTTCTCTTACAACTCTTGTGCTAGTCATAAAAGGTTCTACTGATACAATGACTAAATCTCTAACGGTTGCAGTGTAGTATTGTGTTTCTTTCATATTATCTCTCCTTTGACCTTATTTTAACATTTTGTTAAAGTTAAGTAAATTAATTTTTATAACTTGTTTTTGCAAAAAAGTAAAAAAATTTTAAAAAAATATTGTCAAAAGCAAGTAAATATGGTACGATTTATTTGCTTGACTTATGGCGGTGTAGCTCAGCTGGCTAGAGCGTCTGGTTCATACCCAGAAGGTCGGGGGTTCGATTCCCTCCGCCGCTACCAATTG
>CALVJZ010000038.1 GCA_944332465.1 uncultured Bacilli bacterium
GATAACTTAAGAGAATTAAAACAAGAGCTTATAAGAGATCATCAAAAAGGAAAGGAATATGTTAAATGCGTAAAGAGAAATTAGATGAATTGCATGAATATATAGAAGAATTAAAAACAATTAGAAGAACTTTAGTAGAAAGAAAAGCAGATGAAAGAGGCTTTCTAAATGTTGAAAAATATATGGTAGAACTAGCTAATGGAATGATAGTTCCACGAGAAAAAATAACTAAAGGCAAAGCTGATAAAAGTGCTGCCATAATCTTACCCATTACCGAAGACAACAATACTATCCTAGTTGTTCAATCACGAAGTAGTACTCTAGAATCAGTTTCTGTTGAATTACCAGCTGGCTATATCGAACAAGAAGAAACACCAATCGCTGGAGCCGAAAGAGAACTTCTTGAAGAAACAGGTTACCTTCCTAAAAGATTAATATTACTAGATAAATTTTATCAAGATCAATCATGTGGTGTTTGTGCCTATAACTATAGTTTTTTAGCTCAAGACTGTAAAAAAGTACAAGGTCAAAGCTTAGATAAAGGTGAAGCACTTCGTTTCTTTGAATGTAGTGTTCCAGAAGCAATGGAGTTAATGCAACAAGGCTATATTACCGATATTCAAAGCAAATACACCCTAAACCTAGCTAAACCTTATGTCTATCAAAAAACAAATGCAAGACCACAAAAATAGAAATAGAGAAAAACCAAGTTTTGCCAATATAAACTTACAAGGTCCATGTAATTACCAATGTTTTTTCTGTTTAGGTAACGATATTAATGAAGGATATTGTCACAACTATTTAAATATTCATTTTTCTAAATGGAAAAACTTTGATAAATACTTAATAAAATGTAAGGAAGATGGTATTAAAAAAATATATTTAACTGGACAAAATACTGATCCTTTACTATATAAATATTTAAAGGAATTAATAGACTATTTAAAAATTAAAGGATTTTTAGTAGGTATAAGAACTAATGGTGTAAAAGCTTTAGAAAAAATAGACATTATTAACTCTCTAAATGATGAAGTTGGACTATCTATACATAGTTTAACTCCTGAAATTAATAAAAAAATAACCAATCATTCAACAATACCAAACTGGGATAAAATAATAAAAAGTATTAAAATACCTCTAAGAATAGCAATTGTCATCACAAGATATAATAAAGATGAAATACTTAATATAATTAAATACTTTTCTAAATATAAAAATATTAATTATATTCAACTTCGTTGTATTTCAACAGATGAAAGATATAGTGCTTTAAAAGAAGATATAAATTGTTATAAAGAACTAACCCAATATATTAGTAAAAACTATCATTATCTAAAATCTTTCTATACTGCATCAATTTATAATATTTATGGTATAGAAGTGTGTTTATGGAAAACCATTAAAACAACTATTAATAGTTATAATTATTTTACAAATGGAATAATATCAACAAACTATTTTATAGTAGAAGGTTATAAAAAACATAATGAAAAATAAAAATGTTTGATAAAATATAAAAAAGGAGAAATTGTCATGAAAGAATATGGATACATTAAAGTAGGAGCCTTTGTAAATAAATTACATTTAGGTAATCCTAAAGAAAACGCTAAAGAAATAATAAAAGGTCTTACAGAAGGTATAAAAAAAGAAGTTGCGATTCTTTTAACACCTGAATTATCTTTAACAGGATATACATGTGGTGATATGTTTTTACAAGATAAATTATTAAAAGAATCATTAAATGCCTTAGAAGAAATAAAAGAAACAACAAAAGATAAAGATATCATTGTTTTAGTAGGTATACCCCTAGAAATAGATAATGAATTATATAACTGTGCTACTGTTTTAGAAAAAGGAAAAATATTAGGTGTTATCCCTAAAACATTTATTCCTAACTACAATGAATTTTATGAAGCCAGATGGTTTTCTTCAAGTAAAAATTTAAAAAGAAATAAAATAAATTTACTAGGTGAAGAAGTACCAGTTTCTACAAATTTATTATTTAGAGAAAATGAAATATGTTTCGCTGTTGAAATATGTGAAGATTTATGGACTGTAAATCCTCCTAGTAACAGTCACGCTCAAGCAGGAGCTAATATAATTTTTAATTTATCTAGTAGTAACGAAGGAATTGGAAAACACGAGTATCGTAAAAATCTAGTTTCTATGCAATCAGCTAAAACTATTTCTGCATATATTTATGCTTCAAGTGGTCCAGGTGAATCATCATCTGATATCTTATTTGGAGGAGCTAGTATGATTTATGAAAATGGTTCACTTCTAGCTGAAAATAAGCGTTTTACTTTTGAAAACAATTTAATTACGGCCGATATAGATATCAAAAAATTACAAAATGACCGCTTAAAAAATAAAAGTTATATGGCAAATGCTAAATTAGAAGAGTATTTAACGATTCCTGTTTTCCTAAAGGATAGTAAAAAACTAGAAAGAGTCTATAAAGAATATCCTTTTGTACCAAGTAATATTTTAGAACGAAAAAAACGTTCTGAAGAAATTCTAGATATCGCCTCAACTGCACTAGCAAGACGTCTTATGACTCTAAACCATTCTAAATGTGTAATAGGTATGTCAGGAGGCTTAGACTCAACATTAGCTTTCTTAATCATTATTAGAGCTTTAAAGAAATTAAATAGAGATGCAACTGATATTTTAGGAATTACAATGCCAGGTTTTGGTACAACATCTCGTACTTATGATAATGCTTGTAATCTTGTTAAAGAGTATGGTGGTGTATTAAAAGAAATAAGTATTAAAGAAGCGTGTCTTGTTCATTTAAAAGATATTGGGTTAGATGAAAATGATAGAAGTGTTGCTTATGAAAATGCTCAAGCTAGAGAACGTACACAAATACTAATGGATGTTGCGAATAAAGAAAATGGTATTGTTATAGGAACAGGAGATTTATCAGAATTAGCACTAGGTTGGTGTACTTATAATGGAGACCATATGAGTATGTATGCTGTAAACTCATCTATTCCTAAAACTTTAGTAAGATATCTAGTTGAATATGTAAAAGAAGAAGAAACTGGCAAGAAAAAAGAAATCTTAGAAGATATTTTAAACACTCCAATTTCTCCAGAATTATTACCTCCAGATAAACTAGGTAATATGTTACAAAAAACAGAATCAACTATTGGACCATATGTCTTACATGACTTTTTCCTATATCATTTCTTACGTTATGGTGCAGAGCCAAAGAAATTACTATACATTGCTATAAATACATTTAAAGATACATTTACTAAAGAAGAAATAAAAAAATGGTTAAAAGTCTTCTTAAATCGTTTTTTTACTCAACAATTTAAAAGAAATTGTATTCCTGATGGTGTAAAAGTTGGTAGTATCAGTTTATCTCCTAGAGGAGATTTACGTATGCCAAGTGATATGGATAAAACTATCTGGACCGAACTAGATTAGCTGAAGCTAATCTTTTTCTTTACATTTAAAGAAAAAATGGTAAAATATAAGCACTAGAAGGGACTAAGTATGAAAAAAATAACTGATATAGAAAATGAAGATTTAGAAAGATTACTAGCAATGTGGTTAAATAACGCTAAAACAATATATACTCCTGGTGAAGAATGGGTATTAAAAAATGCTTTTAGTCAATTTCCAGAAGAAATGTTTGTTTTTGCTACCATATTATATGAACAAGGAAAAGATGCAAGTCTTCTAATTGATTTATTAAGAAAAAATAAACTAGACCATATTCTTTTAACACTAGAAAGACATGATTTTTCAAATCACGACATAAATGCTATTAGAGAAATAGCGGAAGATTTAATAGAAAACATTTTAGACGATGATGTTAAAAATAATGTATATTGCTTAGATTATGATTTAATTACACAAAGATCTTTTCATCTATATCCAAGATTATCAGAAACAAATTTAACCGAACGAAATGTAATTTCAACATACCGAGATGTTACTTTTTTTCAACCTGACTTTACCGAAGAAGGAATTCCTAAAGAAGATTTTATACTTCCTCAAAGTTTTTATCAAACATGTCTAATGAAACAACACGAAGTTGCCAAAAGAAGTGATAATATAGAAGCAATGGTAGACGAAGTAGAAGGAATAGAAGATGGTATAAATTTATTTGACCTGCAAAGAAGAAAAGATGGAAGTATCTGGACCATAAATGATACCTTAATGGATATGCTTTTCTTACTAGGTTTAGCAACAGATTCCTTAGAAGTTGTAGATAATGTTCCTAGAGAAGATTGGCCAGAACACTTTGAAAGAGGAATCCCTATGGTAAAAAGAAAAATTTAATAAATATAAAGATCAAGGAAGTTTTATTATGTTGACAAGAAAAAGAAATTTTAATAGTTATACGCCTGAAGAGCAAATAGAGTTATTTAGAACTTGGCTTTTAACATGTACTGAAAAAATATCAGAAGATGAAGAATGTGAATTGATTACATATTTTAAAGGTAATCCTAGCACTGTCTTCCATCTTGCCATAACTCTTCAGGAAAAAGGACCAGTTGTATTACTAAATGAATTAAGAAATAAAAAATTATATGAAAAAATACAAAAATTTAAAGCGTTGGAACAGCAACCTGAAACATTACAAAAATTAACTAGATTAGAAAAACCATTTTTAGATTGGTTAGTAAAAAATTATAATCAAAGAGAAGAAGAAAGAGCTAAAAGAAAGGAAAAAGCAATCAAAATAGAACGCGAAAGAAGAACAAAATTAACTGAATATAATGTTCTTTCAGTTTATAATAGTTCTATTCCTACAGAAGAAGAACTAAAAACTTCAAAAGATAGTAATAATCTTCACTATGTTAGAGCCTTTGATAAAGATTTTTTGTTTTTTAAGCCAAGATTGTTTGAACAAACAGAAAGAATAGAAGATATGATATCACAGCTTGCTAATATCGATAAAATGCCATTCTTATTAAGTTTGAGTGCAAAGGCAGATGGGAAGATATGGACATTCAATCCTGATACAATAGAAAAGCTAGTAGCATTAGGTATCGCAACAGACAGTTTAACCGTCATAACATATAAAAATAATGGTAAAAATACACCATACGTAAAAAGGATGAAAAATTAATCATTCTTTTTTTATTAAAAGTGTTGACAAAAACAAATGATATTAATATAATGTTAATAACAAGTAAAAACTTGTATATATTTTAACGTTAGATATTAACAAAATATTAATAAGAGGTGTAATATGAATAAAATAAAATTAATAACTCTACAAAGTGCTAAGGAATTAGGTAAAAAAGTAGAAAAACATTTAAAAGAAAAAAGTATTAAACTAGAAGAATCTAGATTTTCTAATGGTGAAGGTAAAGTTACAATAAAAGGAAATATTAAAGGAGAAGATATTTATCTTTTAGCTGATATTGGTAATTATGGTCTAACTTATAAACTTCATGAATATCTTAACCATTATTCACCAGATGAACACTATGAAGATATAAAAAGAACTATATCTGCTTTATCTGGAGCTAGCGAAAAAGTAACAGTTATTATGCCTTTATTATATGAATCACGTCAACATAAAAGAAAAGCTAAAGAATCATCTGACTGCGCTATTGCTCTACAAGAATTAATTCATTTAGGTGTAGATAAAATAATAACTTTTGATTGTCATGATCCCAATATATCAAATGCTATACCTAATACTCCTTTTGAAAATATCTATCCAACCGATACAATTTTAAAAGAGGTAAAAAAAGAAAAGTTAAAAGATATCTTAGTAATTAGTCCAGATCTTGGCGCATCAACTAGAGCTCGATACTTTGCTGAAAAATTACAAACCAATGTTGGAGTATTTTATAAAAGAAGAGATTTAACAAAAGTTATCAATGGCAAAAATCCTATTATTGAACATACATATTTAGGACCTAGCGTAAAAGATAAAGATATTATTGTTGTAGACGATATGATAGCAAGTGGCTCATCAATGTTAGAAGTAGGCGAACTATTAAAAAAACAAGGTGCCAGAAAAATAATATTTATCGCTACTTTCTCACTTTTTACAGAAGGAATAGAAAAGTTTGAAGAAAACTATAAAAACCATACTTTTGATAAATTATATACCACAAATCTTTCATTTATTGAAAATAAATATCAAAAAGACTGGCTAGAAATTGTAGACTGTAGTAAAGATATTGCTCTAGCTATAAAAAATAGTCATAACGCCAAATAAAAGGAGTTGATAAACTATGAAAATAGGAATATTTGGAGGAAGTTTTAATCCACCTCACAACATGCATAAAAATATAGCTAAAGAATTAATTGAAAAAGGTTATTTAGATAAAGTAATATTTGTACCTACTGGTATGAAATATGAATATAAAAACAATTTATTAAATGATAAAATTAGAGTAAAAATGTTATCACTAATGATAAAAGATGAAAAAAATATGAAAATAAGTAAATATGAATTAAAAAATAAAACAGTCTATACTTATGAAACACTAAATTATTTTAAAAAGAAATATAAAAACGATGAAATATATTTTATCTGTGGTACTGATAACTTAACTTATATGGATACCTGGGCAAAAGGTATAGATATTTTAGAAAACTATAAAATTTTAGTTATTAAAAGAGATACAGATGATATAAATGAAATTATTAAAAGACTAAAAAAATACCAAAAAAATATTATCATAACAGATATAATACCTAATAATATTTCTTCAACTAAAATTAGAAATATGATAAAAGATGAAAATAAAAATATAAATAACTATTTAGATTTAAGTGTTCTTAATTATATAAAACGTAAAAAAATATATACTTTATAATTGATTAAATTTATATTTTGCGAAATAATAAAGATGGTGATAATATGTTTGGAGCAATAATTGGAGATATCGTAGGATCAACTTATGAAGTAGAAGAAGTTAACTACTGGATAAAAAATCATAGTCCAAGACCATACGAAGAAAGAATAAAAATAATGGATAAAACAACACCTTTATTTAAGGAAGAATCAATACCTACTGATGATACTTGTTGGACTTTAGCAATTCTTTCTGCAATTATAGATGGTGATTGTGACTATGAAACATATTTAAGAGAATATGGAGAGGCTGAAATAAAAAAGGGTCCAGATAAATTTGGAAGACCCCGTTTTGGACCAGGTTCTATGTCTTGGCTAGAAGGAAAAAGTAAGGGTCATAGTTTAGGTAATGGTGGAGCTATGCGCATTAGTCCTATAGGTTTTTTATTTGATAACATTGAACAAATAAAAGAAGAGTCTTATCATGCCACAATACCTACACATAATACCGAAGAAGCTCTAAAAAGCGCCGAAGCTGTTGCAATAACAATATATCTTTTACGTATAGGTATGCCTAAAGAAGAGGTTAAAGACTATATAGAAAAAACATACTATAACTTAGACTATAACTTAGAAGATTTAAGACATAACTATACTTTTAAATCTAAAGCTAAAAACTCTGTACCTATTGCTATATACTGTTTCTTTGAAGGAAAAGACTTTGAAGACTCGCTTAGAAAAGCTATTTCCATCGGCGGAGATAGTGATACTATCGCAAGTATAACAGGAGCAATCGCCGAAAGTTATTACGGAGTTCCAGACGACTTAAAAGAAAAAGCTAGAACTTATCTAGATGAAAATGCTAATAATTTATTAGATCAAATATATGAAAAAGGAAAGAGGAAAACACATGAAATTTAATGAAATAGTAAAAAAGTTAAAAGAAAGAAAAGAAACAATATCCACTATGGAGTCTTGTACCGGAGGTGGTGTCGCAAACGCCATAACATCATGTGAAGGAGCAAGTGAAATATTAAAATTTAGTGCCGTAACATATTCAAATGAATATAAAATTAAAATGGGAGTACCTGAAAAAACAATAGCTAAATATACTGTTTATAGTATGGAAACTGCTCATGATATGGCAAAAGCAATTTCACATTTTACAAATAGTACTTATGGAGTAGGAATAACTGGTAAACTAAATAGAATAGATCCCAAAAATCTTACTGGAAAAGATAATGTTGTTTATGTAAGTATTTATAATAAAAACAAAAAAACATATACTGATAAAACTATAACTGTTTCTAAAGCTACAAGAGAAGAAAACAAACTAGAAATAATTGATATAATTATTACTATGTTAGCAAACCTTTTAAAATAACTAATTATATGTTATAATCATTTTATAAATAAGAGGTGATTTTATGAAAAAAGAATATAAAAGTGAAGCAGAATTTTTAAAAGATTATAATCCTAAAGACTTTGAACAATTATCGATGACTGCTGATATATTATTAATTAGTATTTCAGATGAAGAAACAAATAACTATCGTAAAACAAATGATAAAATGATGAGTATCTTACTAGTTAAAAGAGATGACTATCCATTTAAAGGAAAATGGTGTTTACCTGGTGGATTTTTAAATCCCGTAGGCGAAACATTAGAAGAATGTGCCAAAAGAGTTCTAAAAAAAGAAACAAATCTTCAAGATATCTATCTAGAGCAACTATATACCTTTGATAACCCTAAAAGAGATCCAAGAACTAGAGTAGTATCAACTTCTTATATGGCCCTAGTTGATAAAAACAAACTAACTGATATGATAAACGAAAATGCTTGTTGGTTTGATGTTGTCTTACTAGAAGATAATAAAAAAGAAGTAGAAGTTACTCTTTCAAATGGTATTGATACTATTCATTTAAAAATAAAGAAAGTCTTACGTGAAAAAACAACAGATCGTTATGACTTTATCTCAGAAAACAATAATGAAATAGCATTTGACCATGATTTAGTTATTGTCGCAGGACTTGAAAGATTAAGAAATAAGCTTAACTATACAGATATTGTCTTTAATATGATGCCTAAATATTTTACTTTAGGTGAACTACAAAAAGTATATGAAGTAATATTAAATAAGAAATTACTAGATCCTGCCTTTAGAAGAATTATTGCTGGTAAAGTAGAAAAAACAAATAAAATGAAAACAGGTGAAGGACACCGTCCATCAGCATTATTTAAATATAAAGGTTAAATATGAAAGTAAAATTATTTATTAATAACAATGATAAATCAAGAGATTTTGCTAACTCATTACAAAAGAAATTAATAAAAAAAGGTTTTATAATTGCTGAAGAAGACTACGATCTTGCTATCGCAATAGGTGGTGATGGTTCATTTCTTCGCATGGTAAAATCATCTCTTTTTAATGAAGACTGTATATATGTTGGAATAAATACGGGAACATTAGGTTTTGCTCAAGAAATATCTATCGAAGAAATTGATAAATTCTTAACCGATTTAAAAAACAATAACTATAAAATAGAAGAAATAGGTATAGCTGAAGCAGAAATAACTCTATCAGATAGTATTTCAAAACAGCTGTTCTTAAATGAAATAGTAGTACGTGATCAAGATTTAAATACCGCAAACTTAAAAATAGAAGTAGAAGAAAAACTATTAGAAAACTATGCCGGAGACGGTATCTTAATAACCACATCCTTTGGTTCAACTGCTTATAATTTAAGTTTTGGAGGAAGTATTGTCTATAATACTTTTCACACTTTACAAATAACACCCATTGCCCCTTTAAATAATAAATCTTATCGTAATTTGTTAAACTCTGTAATTATTCCAAGTGATAAAAAAATAACAATAACTCCAGAAAAAAGAACCTTAAACTTATTAGTAACTATTGATGGAGACAACAATAAATATGATAGAGTTGAAAAAATAGAAATAAAGACTTATCATAGAACTATAAAAGTATATAGAAATAAAGATTATAATTTTATAAGTAAAATAAATAATAAATTTTTAAAGTAGGTAAGATATGGTAAATGGTTTTAAAGCATTTAATGAAGATATGACAAATAGATATGGACAGAAGTTTGAAGAGGGGAAAATATATCAAATTCCTAAAGGTACTGAACTTTCAACTGGAAATAATGGAACAGGCATTCACTTTTCACCAAACTTAGAAGATTGCTTTCATTTTGTAGATGCCATAAATTC
>CALVJZ010000039.1 GCA_944332465.1 uncultured Bacilli bacterium
ACTTTCGCCTTATGACTTAACACGTGGGCGTATAACCTATCGTAAATAATAGGAGGGATAGTATGAAAGTAAAAGCATCAGTAAAACCAATTTGCGAGAAATGCAGAGTTGTAAAACGTAAAGGTACAGTTAGAATTATTTGTGAAAATCCAAAACACAAACAAAGACAAGGATAATATTTAGGAGGTGTATGGTATGGCACGTATTAAAGGTGTAGATATTCCAAACGACAAACATATTTGTATTTCATTAACTTATATTTATGGTATTGGACAAAGTTTAGCAAAACAAATTTTAAAAGCTGTTAATATTGATCCAACAACAAAAACAAAAGACTTATCTCAAGAAGATTTAGTTAAAATCCGTGATGAAATTAATAAACATTTAACTGAAGGTGATCTTCGTCGTGAAGTTAACATGAATATTAAGACTAAAATGGAAATTAATTCTTATCAAGGAAGTCGCCATAAAAAAGGATTACCTGTAAGAGGACAAAGAACAAATCGTAATGCACGTACTCGTAAAGGTAAAGGAAAAGTAGTAGCTAACAAGAAAAAAGCTTAGTTAGAACTTAAGGAAAATTTAAAGGAGGTAAACTAGATGGCTTACAAAACTAGAAAAAGAAAAGTAAAAAAGAATGTTCCTGAAGGTATTGCACATATTCATTCAACATTCAACAATACAATTACTACAATCACAGACAAGGATGGTAACGTAATTAGCTGGGCATCATCTGGAGCTATCGGATTTAAAGGTAGCAAAAAATCAACTCCATTTGCAGCAGGAATGGCTGCAGAAGCTGCTGGTAAAGCTGCTTACGACATGGGAATGCGTAAAGTAGAAGTACGTGTAAAAGGATTAGGACCAGGTAGAGAAACAGCAATTCGTTCACTTCAAACAGCAGGTCTTGAAGTAACAACAATTATTGATGTTACACCAATACCACACAATGGATGTCGTCCACCAAAACGTCCACGTGTATAATTAATGAATAAGGGAGGTTAGTTTCATGTTACAATTTGAAAAACCAATTTATAAAATAACAGATTCTGTAGAAAGCAATTTCTATGGTAGATTCGAACTTGAACCATTAGAGAGAGGTTTTGGAACTACAATTGGTAATGCCTTAAGAAGAGTAATGTTATCATCTCTTCCAGGAAGTGCTATTAGCAGTATCAAAATCGATGGAGTACTTCATGAATTCCAAACAATTGAAGGAGTATATGAAGACGTAACAACAATCATCTTAAACTTAAAAGGTGTTGTATTTAAAAACCATTCAAATGAAGAAAAAATTGTTCGTATTAATACGACAAAAGAAGGAGAAATTACTGCTGGAGATATTGAACACGATGCTGATATCGAAGTAATTAACAAAGATAAAGTTATCGCTACATTATCAAAAGGAGCATCACTAAACATGGAAATGACTGTTACAAATGGTCGTGGATATGTAAGAAGTGAAGACAACAAGAGAATTCATGAAATTAAAAAAGCAGGAGTAATAGCTATTGACTCATTATATTCTCCTATTGAAAGAGTATCATATGAAGTTGCAAACGCTCGTGTAGGACAAGATGAAAGTTATGATAAATTAATTTTAGACGTTTGGACAAACGGTTCTATGAAGCCAGAAGAAGCAATTGCCTTAGCTTCAAGAATCTTAATTGAACACTTTAATATTTTAACTGATTTATCATCAATCGCTGACGTAAGTGGCATGATGATTGAAAAAACTGAAGATCCAAAGGTAAAAGCCTTAGAAACTTCAATTGAAGACTTAGACTTCTCTGTAAGAGCATATAACTGCTTAAAGAGAGCTGGTATTCATACATTACAAGATCTTGTTAATAAGAGTGAATCAGACATGATGAAAATTCGTAATCTAGGTAAAAAATCACTAAAAGAAGTATTAGACAAAATTAGAGATATGGGACTAGTATTACGTGATGACGACTAAAATGTAAGGAGGAAATAACTATGAGAAAATTAGGTGTAGATAACAAACATAGAAGAAGTTTATTAGCTACTATGACAAAACAAGTAGTTATAAACGAAAGTGTTACAACAACAGAAACTAGAGCTAAAGAAGTACGTAAGTTTGTTGATAAAATGATTACTTATGGTAAAAAGGGTGATTTAGTTTCTCGTCGTAAAGCATTAGCATTTTTACATAACGATAAAAAAGTTGTAGATAAAATTTTCCATGACTTAGCAAAACGTTATGAAAATCGTAATGGTGGATATACTCAAATTTTAAAATTATCTGAACGTCGTGGAGATAATTCATTAATGGTAATTTTAAAATTAGTAGATGAAGCTAAACCAGAAGAAAAAAAACCTGCTAAAAAAGCAACAAAAGAAGACAAAAAGGACACTAAATAATAGAGTGTCTTTTTTTTGTTGTAAAATTGGTATATAATAAAGTTGACGGGAGGTATCGAATGAAAGCATTAATTACTGGAGCATCCTCTGGCATAGGTTTAGATATGGCACGCTATCTAGCAACAAAAAAATATGAACTTATTTTAGTAGCAAGAGATAGAGAAAAACTAGAAAGTATCCAAGAAGCCTTACCAACTAAAGTAACAATTATAGTTGCTGATTTATCGAATGAGCAAAAAGTAAAAGAGTTATATATACTAACTAAAAAAGAAAATATAGATATCTTAATCAATAATGCTGGATTTGGTGTATTTGGTAACTTTACAGATACAGATTTACAAGAAGAAGTTGATATGATAAATACCAATATAAAAGCTCTTCATATTCTTACTAAATCATTTTTAAAAGACATGGAAAAAAAAGATTCAGGTTATATTTTAAATGTAGCATCTTCTGCTGCCTTTCAACCTGGTCCTTTAATGAGTACATATTATGCTACTAAATCATATGTTTACCAATTATCAGAAGCATTATGGTATGAGGAAAAGAAGAAAAAGAAAAACGTCCATATTTCTGTTTTATGTCCGGGACCAGTTAATACTAACTTCAATAAAAGAGCAGGTGTTAAATTTTCTGTAAAACCATTAAAAAGCACATATGTTGCTAAATACGCAATTGACCAAATGTTTAAAAAGAAAATGTTAATTATTCCAGGTTTTAAAATGAAATGTGCAAAATTTTTTGGTCGTTTCGTATCTGATAAATTTTTATTACGTTGTGCCTATCGAATTCAAAAGAAAAAAGCCAGATAAGAACTGGTTTTTTTTTGCAGTTTATTATATAATAAAACCTGACGGGGAGGGTCGATATGAAAGAACTATTAGAGATTACTAACTTAACTTATCAAGATTTGTTCGATGATATCTCCTTCCAAATAGAACCTGGCAAGTTTGTAACCATCTCAGGTGGCAATAATTGTGGGAAAACTACATTAATTAGAATTTTAGGTGGAGAGATATCACTTTTACAAACTGTAAGGTTATTAGGTATGTATATAGAAGAATATCCACATAATTTGTGGAAAGAAATTACTGGAACAATTATTCCCCAGGATGAAACAACTTTTTTATTTGAAACAGTAGAAGAAGAATTAAACTATGTTATTCAATTATTTAAGAAAAATGCTGAAGAAAGAAAAGAAACATATAAAGATATTATAAAAAAATATAAATTAACAAAATTTCAAAAGAAAAATCCTAATGAAGTACCAGACTTTATAAAAATAAAAATTATTTTAGCAGAAAAAATGTTAGCGTCACCACAAATATTATTTTTAGATGATATTTGTGCAGAATTAGATACAAAAGAACAGAAAGAATTTATCAATTTATTACGTACCATACAACTAGAAACCAAAATATCAATTGTTATGACAACTTCAGATTTAAATATAGCTCTTGAAAGTGATTATTTATATATTTTAGGAAATAAAGAAATAGTTCTATCAGGTGAACCTCTTTCAGTTGTTGAAAAAGACAACGTACTAAATAAACTTGGTTTAGAATTACCTTTTATGGTAGATTTATCTGTAAAACTAAGAGACTATAATGTTGTAGACAAAATTGAATTAGATATAGACAGGATGGTGGATAACATATGGAAATAGTTTTGGAAAATATTAATGAAAACGACTGGGAGTTTTCCACCACTATCACAAGTTCTGATATTATTGGTATCACTGGCCCAGAGTATGAAGAACTATTAGATATCTTATCTCTAAAAAAACTACCTACTGGCAAAATAAGTATTGATGAAATAGAAATAACTGAAGACAATTACTTAGAATATTATAAAACAATTAGTAAAGTAGACAAAAAACTAAAAAAATTAAATTATAAAAATACTGTAAAAGAACAAATGGACTATATAATTAGTTATTATCACTTACAAATTAAAGATATTGATAAAAAAGAAAAAGATTCACTAAAAATCGTTGGACTAAACGAGTCCTTATTAAATAGAAATATCACAACTCTTTCTAAATCAGAACAGAAAAAGGTTCAAATAGCAATAAGTCTTCTATCAAATCCTAATATAATAATATTAGATGAACCATTTAAAGCATTAGACATAAAAAGTAAGAAAAAAATTATGAATGTCTTAAAAAAATTAAATGAACAATATCATAAAATAATTATTATAGGATCAAGTGATGCAGAAACATTATATCAAAACACAACTAAAATGCTATTTGTAAAAAACAAACGAATTTTTTATGAAGTTGCAACCGAAGAAGGATATGAAAGAGTAGATTATTTGAAAAGAAATGGCTATGACGTACCTAGTAAAGTTTTATTTACTTATAAAGCTATTAAAAGAAAAAAGGTAAAAATAGATTATCATAAAGATATTAGAGATATGATTAAAGATATATATAAACATGTCTAAAGGAGGGTGTATGAGATTTTTAATTACTTTATCGTATGATGGCACTAATTATAAAGGTTATCAAACTCAACCAGGATTAGATACAATTCAAGAGAAAATAGAAAATGCTCTTACCATCATAAACAATAATAAAAAAACAACATTCACTTCATCTGGTCGAACAGATAAAGGAGTGCACGCCTTAATGCAATGTGGACACGCTGACTTAGATGTAAATATTACCGAATATAAATTAAAAAGAGCAATGAATTCTAACTTACCAGAAGATATTCACGTAATTAGAACTAAAGTAGTGGATGATGATTTTCATGCTAGATATAATGTAATTGAAAAAACATATAATTACTATATTAATATGGGAGAATACAATCCTCTTGAAAGAAATTATGTTTTTCAGTATAACTACAAATTAAATGTAGATAATATGAAACAAGGAATAAAATATTTAGTTGGTAAACATGACTTTAGATCTTTTGTTACAGAAAACAAAGATAAAGAAAACTGTGTTAGAACAATAACAGAAGCAAAAATAGAAGAAAAAGATAATATTATAAAAATAACATTTACTGGTGATGGATTTCTAAGATATCAAATTAGAAATATGGTTGGTATTTTAATTAAAGTAGGAGAAGAAAAAGAAAAACCAGAATATGTTAAAGAATTTCTAAATCAAAAAAATCGCTCCATAGGTGGAAAAACAGCACCAGCTGAAGGCTTATATTTAACTAATATAAAATATAAAGACTAAATAAAGTCTTTTTTTTGTTGAATTAACTTTCATTGACAAAAAATCGAACTTATGTTATAATATGTCCTCGAAAAGGGGAATAGGTATGAATAAAAGTGTGAAAGAATGGTTTGATAAACTTAAGTTTAATTATCAACTTTTATTTCATGTAGGAGACATAGAAACTCCGCAAGGAATGACAAAAGAGGAAAGAGAAAAATTTGTTTCTAGTATTTTTAGAAAAAAAGCTAAACTACATGAAAAATTAGGAGCTAAAAAATTTGAAAAATTTATTATCGCTTTTGACAAAGCAAAATTTAGGTTTTTAAAAAATGTAATTGGTGAAGAAAGATTTCTAAAATGGTATGATTGGAAAGAGAGATTTAAAACTAAGTTTAGGTTAAGAAAAACGGATAAAGAAGATGAACGTCAAGAATTATTATACAACTTAGAAAGAAATAAAATAGCTGTCCGAAAAGCATTAAAAGAAGAAAAAAGTCCTAACTATTTTTTAGGAGTAGATAATAGAGTGGAAAACTTTGGAGGACATATTTTATTAAACAAAAGAATTCATCAACGAAGTCTAGCGTTAAATGGTATTATTTTAAGTGCTTGTGTAGGTTTAGGTTTATTAGGTGCACCCATTGTACCAATTACTTTATTAGGCGCTTATCAAATACCTGCAGCCTTTAAAAATATGCAATGTATTAATGCTCAAGAATATGTTCTCTCAAGAATGAATGCCAATCAAAAAGCTATATTAAGAAGAAACTATCGAGGTATAACAAAACAGTATGAAAATAGATCAACATTATATGATGCATTAGCTAAGGCAAAAGAAAAGGGTATAGATGTATTCGATATTGGAGCTTTAATACCAGAACTTAGTCCAGAAGCTAGAAAAGAATATTTAGAATTCATAAATGCAGAACGTGAAAGACGTGCTGCCGAAAGAAGTACTACTTCACCAGCTGTAAATTCTATTCCAGAACAACAACCAACTAGAGAACAAGAATTATTAGCTGAACGAATAGTTGAAGAAATGGCTAGTAACCCAAGTGCTGAAATAAGTCATCAACCCATTAAGACAATAAGGAGGTAATATTATGATTGAAAATGGAGAATTTATTACATGGTCATTAACACCAGGAGATGCTCAAGCAGTAATAACTTTGGCATTAGCAGGAGCAGGTTTAGTGCTTTTGTCAACAAAAAAAGAAGAAAAAACAATACAAGTAACACAACCCGACGGATCAGTTAAAGACGAAAGTGTAACAGTTAGACAATTTAGTGCTCCACGTCTTGCTATATCGTCAAGTGCCACTACACTTACAACTGCACTTGCTGGATGTGCAACAGAAGCTCAAGCTAACGAATTAGGTATAAGTGCAGATCAATATGAAGCACTAAATATAGGTAGGGATGTTGAAGACCAAGCATTAGTAATGTCTGACAAAGAGTTAGATAAAATTGCAGAAATGCTAACAGCTATCGATAATGGTCAACAAGAAGCTGAAGTAGCAGCAATTGCAACAATGGAAACAGCAGCAGAACAAGCAGTCCAAAAAACAATCGGTAGCCGAAAATAATGAAAAAAAGTATTGCTTTTCAATACTTTTTTTAGTATAATTATAACTGGTACATTCGAATATCCCCACATTGATTAGGTCCTGGGAAAACCTAATTAAAGGTAAAGGAGAGTAAATTATGAAAAGCTATATGCAAAAGAAAGAAACAGTAGAACGTAAATGGTACGTTATCGATGCTGAAGGAAAACCTTTAGGTCGTGTTGCTAGTTTAGCAGCAACTTACTTACGTGGTAAACACAAACCAACTTATACACCACATATCGACTGTGGAGACAATATTATTATTGTTAACGCAGAAAAAGTACTATTAACAGGAAACAAATTAAATGACAAGATGTATTACAACCATTCACAATATCAAGGTGGATTAAGAGAAAGAACAGCTAAAGAAATGATTGAAAAATATCCAGTAGAAATGGTTGAAAGAGCTGTTAAAGGTATGTTACCTCATAACAGACTTGGAAGACAAATGTACAAAAAATTATTTGTATACGCAGGAAGCGAGCACAAACATGAGGCACAAAAGCCTGAAGTGCTTGAAATGAAATAGGAGGGTAAAAGGTTATGGCAAAAGAAAAAACAAATAAATATTATGGAACTGGTCATAGAAAGACTAGTATTGCTAAAGTTACTTTAACTCCAGGTACTGGAAAAATTACTGTTAATGGTAGAGATGTAAATGAATATTTTCCATCAGAAATTTGTGTTATGGATTTAAGTCAACCACTTGAATTAACTAATACAAAAGATATGTTCGATGTAACAGCTGTTGTAAAAGGTGGAGGATACACTGGACAAACTGGTGCTATCCGTCATGGTATTACAAAAGCATTATTAGAATATGATTCAACAACTCCAGCTGACTCTGAAAATAGTTTTAGAAAAGTATTAAAAGCTGCTGGATTTGTTACTAGAGATCCTCGTAAGAAAGAACGTAAGAAACCAGGATTGAAAAAAGCACGTCGTGCTCCACAATTCTCAAAACGTTAATTTGTACTGGAAAGCATCGCAAGATGCTTTTTTTTTATCCTAATCCCACATCTAATATCATCATAATAGAAAAGCCAATTAAGGTAAAAAGTGCCATTAAATCTTTCTTTTTATTAGATTGACTTTCCGGAATTAATTCCTCTACTACAACATAAATCATTGCTCCAGCAGCAAAAGATAATAAAAAAGGCAATAGACTTTGTATTTTTAAAACCAAAATAGCTCCTATCACAGCAGCAATAGGTTCAACAACTCCACTAAGTTGACCAAAGAAAAATGCTTTTTTTCGTGAGAAACCATCTCTTCTGAGTGGTAAACTAACAGCACTACCTTCGGGAAAGTTTTGTAGACCAATACCTAGAGCTAAAGTTAAAGCAGAAGCAAGTGTTGAACCTTCAATACTATATGCTAAAGAACCAAATGCCACTCCAATAACAAGACCTTCTGGGAAATTATGTAATGTTATAGAAAAAACTAACATAAAAGATCGTTTAACTTTTTCAGAAATCTTAATTTTATCATTTTTTCTTTGAATAAAGTCATATAACTTATCTCCTAGAAAAAGGAGTAGTCCTCCACTAAAAAATCCTAAAAAAACAACCAGCCAAGAAATCATATTCATACTATCAGCTAACTCAATAGCAGGACTTAATAAAGACCAAAACGATGCCGCTATCATAACCCCAGCAGAAAAACCTAATAAAGCATCCATAATACTTTTTTTAACTTCTCTAAAGAAGAAAACAATACTTGCTCCCAGCATCGTAACAGCCCAAGTAAAAATAGTCGCAATCAATGCTTGTATAACAGGAGATAAATCAAGAAAAAAAGAAAACATAACATCACCATTATAACTTATTCTAAAAAACATAAAAGTGTTAAGGTAAAAGATATATTTAATAACAAAATAACATATAATTAGTAGGTGATTTGGTGTTAAAAAAATATAAAACACTACTATTAATTGTTTTTATAATATTACTATTTTCCTTCCAACTGATAAAAGCAGCAACGCTTCCCTTATATGGAATTATAATAACTATAGATCCTGGTCATGGCGGTAGAGATAGTGGAACATACTATAATGATATTTTAGAAAAAGACATTAATTTAGAAATATCAAAGAAACTAGAAAAAGAGCTGACTCAAAATGGAGCAATAGTTTATATGACAAGAACAAGAGATATTGATTTATCTTCTATCTATGATTCACTAAAAAAACGTGGTGATTTATATCGTAGATTATTAAAAATAAAAGAAGTAAATTCTTCTTTATATTTATCTATTCATATTAATTGGTATCAAGATACATCCTTAAAAGGAGCTGAAGTTTTATATAATCCGATTAATAAAGAAAATAAAAATATTGCTAAAAGAATAATGAAAGAATTTAAAACAAAAACTAAAACCACTCGCACCATTAAAGAAACTGATTTATATATGTATAAAAATACAACAGTTCCTGGTGTATTAATAGAATGTGGTTATTTATCTAATCCGGCTGAAAGAAATCTTTTGATAGATGATAATTATCAAGAAAATATAGCTAAGATAATAACTAAAGGTATTATAAATTATTATAAATCAAGAAATAAATTACAAATTATGTTATAATAACGCAAAAGGAGCACATTATGGAAAAAATAAACTTACATATACATTCTGATTCTTCCTTAGATGGAAGCGAAACAATAGCTAAAGTTTTAGATGCATGTGAAAAAGACGGTATAACCTTAGCTGCAATAACCGATCATGATACGTGTGAAGCTTATTACAAATTAGAAGATACCAGTTATACTGGTAAATTATTAAC
>CALVJZ010000040.1 GCA_944332465.1 uncultured Bacilli bacterium
TGCCACTACAAAAACTCCTAAAGCTAAAAACTCTTTAGGATTTTTCTTTACAAAAGAAATTACTTTACCAAAGACACCTTTTATCTTATTCACAGTCTATTCACCTATACTCTATTTTCTATAAAAATTATAACCTCTCCCACGTTTATCTGTCAATTGAATTTTTCCCCATAAAAAAACTTGCGTTACCCTCGCAAGTTTACTTTTAATAATTTCTATCTCTTAAGAATGGAGGTAAATCAAAATCTCCATCATCACTACTAGAATCATTAGTATCTAATACTTCAGGTTTACTTTCTGGAGAAACACTTCTTCTACTTGGTGCCGCATTACTAAATACTGGTTCTTTTACTTCTTGTGATTGCATTTTTTTATCAAATCCTGTTGCAATAACAGTAACGATTACTTCATCTGATAAATTTTCATTAATAACAGAACCAAATATAGTATTAATATCTGTATTAGCAGCATTACGAACAACTTCTGCAGCTTGTTCAGCTTCAAATAATGTTAAGTTAACTCCACCTGTAATATTGATAATTGCATCTGTTGCTCCTGTAATTGGAGTTTCAAGAAGTGGAGATGAAACAGCTTGTTTAGCAGCTTCAATAGCTCTATCTTCACCCATACCAATACCGATACCGATAATTGCATGACCACTCTTTTCCATAACAGCTTTAACATCTGCAAAATCCAAGTTAACAAGTCCTACAACCGCAATCAAATCTGAAATAGATTGAACACCACGACGAAGTACATTATCAACTTCTTTAAATGCTTCAAGCATTGGTGTAGTCTTATCAATAATTTCTCTTAATCTATCATTTGGAATAACAATTAATGTATCTACATGTTTCTTTAATTCTTCAATACCTTTTAAAGCATTATCCATTCTTCTTTTACCTTCAAAAGAAAATGGTTTTGTAACGATAGCTACTGTAAGTGCTCCAAGTCCTTGTGCAATTTCTGCAACAATTGGTGCAGCACCAGTACCAGTTCCACCACCCATTCCACAAGTGATGAATACCATATCAGCTCCAGCTAATGCATCTTCAATTTCTTTTTTAGATTCAAGTGCTGCTTCTTTACCAACTTCCGGTTTAGCTCCAGCACCAAGACCATCTGTTAAAGATGCTCCAATTTGAATCTTAACATCAGCTTTAGAAGAATTTAATACTTGTAAATCTGTATTAGCAGCAATAAATTCAACGCCTTTAACTCCTGACTCAACCATTCTATTAACAGCGTTTCCACCGCCACCACCTAAACCAATAACTTTAATCTTGGCTAATTGATCTAACTCTAATCCACCTATCATACCTAGTCCTCCTTAGTTATCAAAAAAATGTCCAAATACTTTACTGATTATATTATCATTATTAATCGTCTTATCGTCAGGAGACATCAACATTTGAACATCACTTTCTGATATCATACTGACATCCTTCCCCCGTAAAGACATCTTATCATCAATATACTTCACTGCGCCATATACACTACTATATCGATTATGTCTTAGACCCAGCCTACTAATATTACATACCCTAGCTTGTATACCAAAAACAGACTCTACTAAATATTGAAAACCTGCTAACTCACTAAGGCCACCTGTTATTATTATATAACGTATTTCTCTATTTGTTAAGTTTTTTATTTCTTTTTTAGCCAAATTTAAAATTTCTTCAAGTCTTGCTTCTACTACTTTAGATATGCCACTTTGACTTATCTCTTTTTTCTCATCACCTATAGGAATACTAACAATATCATTACTATCAGCATAAGCTTGCATACTAACAGCAAAAGTTTCTTTTAAGTTTCTTGAGTCTTCTTCTTTTATTTTAAAAATATAAGTAATATCACGATCCACATTATGACTACCTATAGGAATAACACTATTCTTTATTTGGATACCCTTATTAAAAATAGAAACATTAGTAACTTCTTCTCCTATATTAATAATAGCGCCCACTTCTTTTTTTAATTTCTTATTAGAAACAGTGTAATAATCACCTGTAGAAGTAAATGCTAAATCAACTGCCTCAAGTCCACTTAATTTTAAAACTTCTAAAATTCTATAAAGTGGTTCTTTAGGAAGTGTAGCAATTACTAACTTAGTCTCTAACATACTTCCTCTCATACCCTTAGGATCAACAATATTTTCTTCTTCATCAACTGTAAAACTAATAGGTACTGCTGTAACCAATTCACTATCTTCATCTATCTTACCAACTAAAGCATCTTTAACAACTCTATTAATATCATCACCTGTTATTTTATCAATAACATCAATACTTCCTACAGCAATATCAAACTTACACCCCTCAGGTGGAACAACCGCAATCACTTTAATAATTTTAATTCCTAGCATATCATTAACTCTTTTTAAAGCAACTCTTACACTAGAAACACACTTCTTAATATCAACAACTTGTCCCTTAGATATTCCTTCACTAGGACTATGAACAGACGCTAAAACATGAAACTTATCTCTAACTTTTTCCATGACAACAATTTTAACACTATCAGTACCTAATTCAATACTTGTATATACTTGATTCATGTAAGCATCTCCCATCCTAAAAATAATTATACTATAAAAGAAAATTTTGTAAAAGACTTATCCACTATTTTTTATTAAAAACATATATATCATAAGGCCCAACTTCATCTATTTTTTCACCATTATTAATAACATATAATAAAGCTCTCTTATCAAGTTGTTTAATTAAAGAAAGTTCTCCCTCATCAACAAAGAAAATACTATTTTTACTATTCTTTATTACTTTTAAAAGTTTATCACTTCCATGATACCCCCAATTTCCTTGATTAATTAAATCAATATAAGAAATAGGCATATCGTTTACCAATCGAAAATAATAAGCATTAGAAGTAAGAAAGAAAAACTCTTTATTTTTATTTCTTTCCATATAAAGATTCACTTCTTTAGTAAATTGAATACTACCATAATCTAAAAGACGATACTCAAAATGAGAAATATCATTTGGATAAATAAATTTTTGGTCTAATCTATGAATCAATGTAACTAACATAACTCCCAAAATAACTCCTAAAGAAAATAATACAGGACGAATAGGAATTTTAAAATTTTTAGTTAAAAATAGCATAAAAAACGCTAAAACCGCAACCTGAAAATGATAAGCATCAAATAAAGGTATCATAACACTATAAAAAGCAAGACAATAATATAAATTAATATTTTTCTTATCCTTAAAAATCTTATATATAGTAATACCAACCATAAAAAGTAAAAGTAAAAAATAAAAATTAATTCCATTACTATTCTTAGAAAAATCTAAAAGTCCAAAAACACATAAATCTAAGAACTCTTTCCAACTATTAGAAAAAATCAAATAAATACCAAAAACACCAACTGGTATAAGCATTCCAATAGTTCTTTTACTAAATCTTTTAAAATCTTTTAAATAATAAAAACTAACTAAAAATAAACAAAAACCAACAGATTGCTTAGTCAAAATACTAAGTCCCAAAACAAAACCTATAAGATAATCATTAGCTTTTTTCTTTTCCAAAATAAGAAGTAAAACAAATAAAAAGAATAAAAATAAATTATAACTAGGAAAAGAAAGTGGTAATGGAAAAAAGAAAAACAAAATAATAAACCAAGCCTTTTCTTTTAACAAATAAAATAGCATGAAACATAAAACAACCAAAATAATAGCTTGCTCTATATGAAAAACTAACATACTAGAACCAAATAAATGAAAAGGAAGTGACATTAAAAATGGATAAAATGGTGTTAAAATCATATTAAAATCTTTATAAGGAATAAGTCCCGAATAAATATTATGAGCAAATCCATAATTCCATACTTCATCCAAATTCAAAGGCACTAATAACAAGTTCCAAACTAAAAATATACAAAACAAAGTTAAATAAAGTAATACTTTCTTCTTCATAAATTACTCCTTCAAATACACATCATAACAATCCCAAGAATCTATTTTTTTACTATGTTTAATAACGTATTTTATTATTTCTGTATCTAGTTGATCAACAGATGATGCATCTTTATATTTATCCATATTAATAATAAATATTTGATTATCCATTTTTTTAATTTTATTAATCATCTTTTCAGTACCATTATAACCATAATTACCCCTATTTAAAATATCAAAGTAATCTACCCTCTCTTCATTAATAATTGTAAAATAAATTGACTGTGTCCCTAAAAATATAGGACTTTTTTCTTTCGTACGATATTTATCATATAATTCTACAGTTTTATAAAAAGTCTTATCTGTTCCTTCTAGTACTAAATAGTATTTAAAATTGTTTACATCTTTTAAAAATGTAGTTTGTGTTCCAGAATAAATAGCTATAAAGTTAAATATAGCTATACCAAAAGAAAAAATAATAGAAAACCACTTAGAGTAATAATCAGGTAACGAAATAAAAGGTATAATACTTAACATAAAAGACATAAAAAATAAAACAAAATGATATCCTGTAAAAATAGGAATTAAAAAGCTAAAACAACAAAAAGAATAATAATATAAAATATTTTTCTTATCTTTTCTCCAAAGTAAAAATAAAATAACTTCCATTCCTATCGCTAGAAAAAAATATGGTGTAAATAAAACGGAATTATGATTTGTAAAATCAAATAATCCCAATACACAAATATCTAAAAATTGATATAAACTATTTGTTACAACTAAATAAAATAAAAATATTAAACATAAACTAAAAAACGGAATAAGTCTTCTTATAATTTTTTTAAAATCTTTATAATAAAGAAGAAATGTTGGAAGTAATAAAAATACCCCAATACTTTGTTTTGTTAAAAAGATAAGTCCTAATACAAAACCAACTAAATAATCACTCTTCTTCTCTTTTTCTAAAAATATAACTACAACTATTAAGAAAAATGCAAAATAATTATAAGTTGGAATTATTCCATTTAAAAGAGGAAAACACATTACCAGTAACATAATCCAAGCTTTTTTATCAAATATTTTAAATAAGAAATAAAAGGTTAAAGTTAAAAGTAATGCTTGTTCTATTAAAAAGATAATATTATCATGACTAAATAAAAATAGTCCTATAGAAAAAACATAAGGAAACAAAGGTGTTGTTAATAATGTAAAATCACGATAAGGTATTTCCCCTATACTAATAGCATAACTATATCCATAATTCCAAATAGCATCAAATTGATTATTATAATAACCAAATATTACTAAAGCTAATAAAAAAAAGAAAAAAAGAAAAATATATTTAAAACTTCTTTTTAAAATCGTCATATAAAAACTCCTTTCTTAAAAATAGCATAGAAAATATATTTTTCTTTTATCTATAATCTTTTATCCCTTAATTTGAAAATGATTTCCACTATCTAAATATAAAATACCCTTTTTATCTTCTAATTGACTTAATACATCATTATAATAATTTATCATATCAAACTTTGTTAAAGTTAAATAAACCATATTACCATCATCCATATATAATAAAAATCTATCTTTATCATAATCATTAGGTTTATATTCAATATCTGATATTTTACCTAAAATATCTTTCTTAATATTAGCCATATCTGTTATAAAATCTTTATACTTTTTATCAGGTACATAATTTATAAGTCTAGGTACTCTAAATATATCAGCTTCATTAGAAACAGGTATTTCTACTTTATCTGCAAAAACTACAGTTTGGTTTGAATTATTAATAAATAGTGCTTTATTTTCTTCTACATCAAATTCTAATATATGAAAAAATCTTCTTTTAACATCTACATCAACTACATAAGGAGATTCTTTAATTTTTTCTTCCATTTCTATTGTAGATGATAACCAAAAACTAGGATAGTCTTTAACACCTGCTAATTCTAAAATAACATCATCGTTTAAATACGTTGTACCTTTAACAATTAAATTACGAATAGGCATATGTAGTAAAAAATACACACCAAAAGAAAGTCCTGCTATTACTAAAAGGACAATAAGACAAGGTACTATCTTAATCTTTGTTTTTTTCACTACTTTCTTTGCCATAGCCTACTCCCAATTTACAAATTCTTGTTCTACTTTTAATTCTATATCAAATTTTTCTTTAACTGTACTACGTACATATTCTATTAAGTTTTTAACATCTTCACCTGTTGCATGATCATAATTAATTATAAAGTTTGCATGTTTTTCACTAACTTTAGCTCCACCAATTGAATATCCTTTAAGTCCAGCATCATCAATTAATTTCCAAGCAGACATACCTTCTGGATTACGAAAGACACTACCAGCTGAAGGATATTCTAAAGGTTGAGATTCCATCCTTCTCTTACGACGATCACGAATAACTTCTTCAATTGCTGACTTATCACCTTTTTCTAAACGAATAACTGCTTCCAAACATATATATCCCGGATGTTTTTGTAAAAATGATGTACGGTAATGAAAATCCATTTCTTTATTTTCTAATTTTACAATCCTAAGATCTGGCGTTAACACAGTAACATCTTGTACAATATATCCCATATCACTCTTATATGCTCCTGCATTCATATAAACAGCTCCACCTACTGTACCAGGTATACCAGATGCAAATTCAAGTCCCGCTAAACCTTTTTTAGCAGCTAACATCGAAAGCTTAACTAATGAATAACCAGCTTCAACTCTAATCTTCGTAGGTGTTAAAAATTCAACTTCATTAAGTTCATCTAAACGAATAATAACACCATCATAAACTTTACTACTAAAAAGTAAATTAGAACCATTTCCAATAACTTTATATTTAACATTTCCATCTTTTAATATAGAAAGTGTTTTTCTTAATGCTTGAACATTCTTTGGAAAAACCATACATAAACACTTTCCACCTACTCTATATGTAGTACATTTAGAAAGACTTACATTCTTTTCAATCTTTCCAATCCCTGCACTATCTAATTTTTTTAACACTTCATCCATCTTACTCACCAACTAACTTTTCTATCTCCTGATAAATTCTTGTAAGAGAATCTCTAATTCCAAATTTAGAACTTGCCTCTTTCATCTTTAAATATCCCTCTTTATCAGCTAACACTTCATCAATCATTTTACATAACGTATCTGCTGAAAAATCTTTTTCTTCTAAAATACGACAAGCACCAGCATCTTCTAACTCTTTAGCATTTAAATATTGATGATTATGCGTTACGTAAGGAGATGGAACCAAAATAGATGGTAAACCTATCCCTGTAATCTCAGAAATAGTTGAAGCCCCTGCCCTAGATACCATTAAATCAGTATCTTTCATTATTTGAATTAACTCTTCTGTATAAGGAATTAAAACAACATTTTTAGGAACTTCTATATCTTTATAATCATCATAATAAGCCTTACCAGTTACAACTAATACTTGATAATCTTTATTATTAAATTCACTAATAGCACTTTTTAACTTCTTAGTCATAGTTGTAGAACCTAAACTTCCCATCACAACAAGTACTAACTTTTTACTATCTTTAAAACCATACTTACTTTTCTTAACTTTAGAAATATTTAGTATTTCTTCACTACGTGGGTTACCTGTATAAACAGTCTTTTTCTTAGGAAAATAAGAAATACTACCAGGTAAAGAAACACAAATAGTATCTACAAACTTTGCTAAAAACTTATTAGAAAGACCTGGTATAGAATTCTGTTCATGTATCATAGTCTTTATACCCAATTTATGTGCAGCATATAAAACTGGTGCCGTAATATATCCACCAACACCAATCACTATATCTGGTTTAAACTCCCTAATAATATCTTTAGCATCTTTAATTGCTCTAAAAAACTTTTTTAAAACAGAAAAATTATTTAAAATATGCTTTCTATCTAACCCTTTTATTTCTAAACCTCTAAAAGGAATACCTCTCTTAGGTACAATATCTTTTTCCATACGATCAGTTGTACCAAGATATAAAACCTCACACTTTTTATTTTCTTTCTTTATACGTTCTATAATCGCAAGAGCTGGATAAATATGTCCACCCGTACCTCCTGCCGCAACAATAACTCTCATATTTCACATCCTAATTAAATTTATTCTAAACTAAAAAAACATATCCCTAAATACTAAGAAAATTATAACGCATAACCCAAAATAAGTAAATAACAACCACACCAAATCAAACAAAAAAAGGACCAAACTCCCTTGGTCCAATTTCAAACAAACTAGTCTGAGTAACAGCATTAGCAATAGTTACAGTTGCATTAAATAAATTATAATAATCCAACCTAGCACGTATAAAACTTTGAGCCGTACTATCTTTAACAATAACATTAATAGTACTATTAACAGACCTAAACATAGAACTATACGAAGTAACAGAACTAAAATCAGCATTTCGCATATCTAAACTGGTTAATTTGCCACAACCATCAAACATTTCACTCATGTTCGTTACATTTGATGTGTTAAAATTACTCAAATTCAAGTTAGTTAAACTGCTACAAATTCTAAACATCTGTCTCATATTCGTTACTTTGGATGTATCAAAATTACTGACATCCAAGCTAGTTAAACGCCTACAACTCTGAAACATAGCATTCATATCCGTTACATTTGATGTGTTAAAATTACTCAAATTCAAGTTAGTTAAACTACTACAACTCGTAAACATTTGTGCCATATCTATAACATTAAATGTATTAAAATTACTCAAATCTAAACTGGTTAAACTACTACAATCCCAAAACATCCTATACATACTCGTTACCTTAGATGTATCAAAATGACTAACATCTAAATCTGTTAAACTAGAGCAATTCATAAACATAGAACCCATACCTGTTACCTTAGACGTATCAAAATTACTTACATCTAAATTAGTTAAACTTCTACAATTATAAAACATAAAACCCATACTTGTTACCTTAGACGTATCAAAATTACTTACATCTAAATTAGTTAAACTTCTACAATTATAAAACATAGAACCCATACCTGTTACCTGACTAGTATCTAAGTATGTCAAATCAATACTTTCAACATCATTAAAACCGTTAAACAAAGAATTAGAATTAGGATTGGCTATAACACCTTGGCCACCAATAGTGACTTTATATGCACCATTGCCGCTTCCATCATCTTCTACATAAGCAATTACACTTCCATCTCCTGCTGCAGAGGCATCCCAATATTTTATTGCTGTAGTAGGTATCTCCAAATTATCTTTTGTCACAATACTTGTAACTTCACTTTTTTCTATACCAGAACTAGAAAACCAAGAACTACCTTTCATAATAGGATCTCCCATATTATTAACTGTTCCAGTCATTGTTTTTGATACTACTACTTTGCTCCATTTTGCACGAATTACTACATCTTCTTCTGGCATGATAAAGTGGTCTTCTCCTACTCGAGTTACATCTTTATTTACAATTTCCCATCCTTTAAATTCATATCCTACACAACTTGGCTTTTCTGTTGGAAAAGATACAGTATCAAATACTGAATAGTTTACCTCATCTGGTACATTGGAAACTGTACTTTCATCAGGACTATTACCGTCATAAATCACTTTATAATTATCTGCTAAAACCGGCGTTTTTGTACTAGATACATCTTCATCTGGAATATTTACTATTTTACTAATAATTTCTTCACTTTCATTCGTTGGATATATTCCACCTTGTCCAATATATTCATCTTTCAAATTAATATCCATCGTCAACTTGGCATCTCTTCCTGTCTTTAAATATGGAATCGTCCAAGTGATTTTTTGTTTCCCATTTTCTTCTTCTAATTTCACATTACCCTGACTAACGGTAATATCATCAACACTATCTAATATAAAATAATCGTTATCAATATAATCTACAATCTGGAATTTTTCATATGAAATTGGCGCAACACTTGCATCAAATAAAACAT
>CALVJZ010000041.1 GCA_944332465.1 uncultured Bacilli bacterium
AAAAATAATGACTGTGTAATCTCTAATGTTAAAGAATGTAAAGATAATGTAGAGTTTACAGTTACATATAACAATCAGGATTACTACTTTTCTAGTCCTTTTTTAGGAAATTACAACGTATATAATGTAGTTTTAGCTTGGTTAATTGTTGGTAGTTTTGGTTATTCTTATGATACCATTTTGTCCTTAGTTCCTTCTTTACCCAATGTTTTTGGCAGAAGAGAGGTCTTTTATGATAAACGTGGTTTTTCAGTGATATTAGATTATGCACATACAGAAAATGCTATTTTAAATTTGTTAAAAAGTTTAAAAAATTATAATCATATTATTGTTGTAACAGGTGCTGCAGGTGGAAGAGAAAAAGAAAAAAGACCTAGGATAGGTAAAATTTTATTTGAGTACTCGGATTTTGTTGTTTTTACGATGGATGATCCACGTTATGAAAATGTTTCTGATATTTGTTTAGAGATGATTGGAAATGAAGCTGGTGATAATTACATTATTATAGAGAGTCGACCTAATGCGATAAATTATGCTTTTTCAAAAGCAAGAAATGGTGATGTTGTAGCAGTTATTGGAAAAGGAAGAGATAATTATATGGCTATTTTAGATAAAAAATTGCCTTATAATGATTATGATGAAATACAAAAATATTTAGAAAAATAACAGTTTTATCCACAGATTTTGTGGATTTTTCTTTTTCTTGACATTACTTCTAAATAAAATTACAATAGAATTAGATTTAGGTATTATCCTTAATCTAGATGGAGGGAATATATGGATAGTTACATTTTCTCCATTTTACTTGTTATACTTGGATTACTTATTGGGCTTTTTATAGCGTTTGTTATAAATAGTATCAGAGTTAGTGTAGCTTCTAAAAAAATTGCAGCACTTCGTGAACAAACTAAAAAAGAATTAGAAAAAATGAAAAGAGATGCTGCTTTGGAGCAAAAAGAGGAAGCACATAAATTAAAAATGGATTTAGATAAAGAAATTCGTGAGAAAAAAGAAGAAATTAAAGAATCAGAAAATCGTTTATTACAAAGAGAAGCAAGTATTGATAAACGTGATGAGTTATGTCAAAGAAGAGAAGCTTCTTTAGATGAACGTGAAGATAAACTTTCTCTTAAACAAGTTGAAATCCAAAATGAAAAAAGTAAAGTGGATGAGATTAAGAAAGAACAATTAGATTTATTAGAAAAAATATCTGGTTTTAGTAAAGATAAAGCCAAAAATATGGTAATGAGCCAAGTAAAAGAAAATATGAGTAAAGAAATTGCTGAATATATTCGTGAAAGAGAAAATGAGGCAAAGCTTACAGCAGATCGTACAGCAAGAGAGTTAATTGTTACATCTATGCAAAAGTATGCTGCTGATATTGCAGGTGATCAAACAGTTACTGTTGTTGATTTACCTAATGATGAAATGAAAGGTCGTATTATTGGTCGTGAAGGTCGTAATATTCGTACTATTGAAGCAATAACAGGTGTTGATTTAATTATTGATGATACTCCTGAAGCTGTTGTTTTATCTAGTTTTGATCCTTTACGTAGAGAGATTGCGAGGGTTACCCTTGAAACTTTAATTAAGGATGGTCGTATTCATCCAACAAGAATTGAAGAATTGTATGATAAAGTTTGTCAGGATATGCGTCAACAAATTATTGATTTTGGACAAGATGCTACTTTTGAATTAGGTCTTACAAAATTTGATCCTGAATTGATTGAAATTATTGGTAAATTACATTTTCGTACAAGTTACGGACAAAATGCTTTACAACATTCTTTAGAAGTTGCACATTTAGCAGGACTTTTAGCAGGAGAGTTAGGAGAAAATGTTACACTTGCTAAAAGAGCAGGTCTTTTACATGATATTGGTAAAGCAATTGATCATGAAGTTGAAGGAAGTCACGTTGATATTGGAGTTGATATTGCGAAAAAATATCATGAAGATCCTATTATTATTAACGCAATTGCTTCACATCATGGTGATACACAAGCTACTAGTGTTATTTCTAGTATTGTTGCTATTGCGGATGCTCTTTCAGCATCACGTCCAGGAGCAAGAAATGATTCTTTAGAAAATTACATTAAACGTTTATCTCAACTTGAAGAAGTTGGTAATCAAATTGAAGGTGTAGAAAAATCATACGCTGTTCAAGCTGGTAGAGAGTTACGTGTTATTGTTAAACCTGAAGAAGTTGATGATTTAGAAGCTCATCGTATTGCACGTGAAGTTAAAGAAAATATTGAAGCTAATATGAAGTATCCTGGTACAATTAAAATTACAGTGATACGTGAAACAAGAGCACAAGAAGAAGCTAAGTAAGCTTCTTTTTTTTGCAAAAAAAGAAGGAATTAGTCTTCCTTCTTAATATCTAATATAATTGGTAGAATAATTGGTTTTCTACCAGTTAAGTTGTTTATAAATGGATATAATTCTTCGGTTATATCACTTTTTAAACTTTGGAATGTTGTTTTAGGATTTTGTAAGTCTTGTTTAATAATTGTTTCAGCTTTGTCTTCTATTTTGTGAATTAATTCTTCATTTTCATTTACTAAGACGAAACCTCTAGTTGTAATATTTGGTTTGATTAGTAATTCACGTTTTTTCATATTGACATTTATAATTACTACTAAAATACCATCGTTGGCCATTATTTTACGGTCTTTAATTACAGCACTACCAATTTCTCCTATTCTATTTCCATCTACATAGACGTCAGCTCCTGGGTAACTTTCTCCTTTAGTAATTACGTGATTTTTTAGGATTAAGCTATCTCCATTTTTTAGAATAAAAGTATTTTCTTTTGGAATACCACAACTTATTCCAATATCGGCTTGATGTTTTAACATTCTATAGTCGCCGTGGAATGGCATTATATATTTTGGTTTTAGTAATCTTATCATCAACTTAATTTCTTCTTCGTTAGCATGTCCTGATGTATGTAGGTCAGCTAGAGAAGAGTTTGTATAAACTTTTACCCCTTTTAAATATAATTTATTAATTGTTTTAGTTATACTTAGAGCATTTCCTGGGATAGCACTTGATGAGAATATTACAACATCATCTGGTCTTAATTTAATTTGTTTATGTGTACCGTTTGATATTCTTGATAAAGCAGCAAGTGGTTCTCCTTGGCTACCAGTACATAAAATAGCTACTTCTCCAGGTTTCATATTATTAGCTTCTTCTGGTGTTACTAATAATTCTTTATGATTGATATATCCAGCATTTAGAGAAATATTTATATTATTTTCCATACTTCTACCGAAAATACATATTTTACGATTGTGTTTATAACAAGTCTCAAAGATATGTTTTATACGATAAATGTTAGAAGCAAATGTTGCGATAATAATACGATTAGTTTTACATTTATCAAACATTTCTCCTAGTGTTTCATCTACGACAGATTCACTTGTAGAAAATCCTTCGTTTAAAGCATTAGTAGAGTCACCAATTAAAAGGTCGACACCTTCTTCGCCAAGACATGCCATTTTATATAAGTTTGACATTGGACCAATTGGTGTTAAATCGAATTTGTAATCTCCTGTTGTAACTATTCTACCATCTGGTGTTTTAATACTTATACCATGAGAATCTGGTATTGAGTGTGTTACTCTAAAAAATTCAATTTCAATATCTTTAAATTTTAGTTTGGTATTTTCTGTATATACAAATAAATTGTCATATCTTATGTTTTTATCTTGTAATTTTACGGCAATTAATTCTTTAGCATGGTTAGGTGCATAAATAGCAGGAATATTTAGACTTTGTAATAAAAATGGTATTCCTCCAATATGATCTTCATGACCATGAGTAATTAAAAGGGCTTTAATTTTACTTTCGTTTTCCTTTAAAAATGTAAAATCAGGTAAAACATAATCTACTCCCATTAGTTCTCCTTCTGGGAAGCTAACACCGGTATCAATAATAACAATAGCGTCGTTATGCATTACACAATACATATTTTTTCCGACTTCTCCAAGACCACCTAAAACAACAATCTTTGTTTCATTAGGTTTTTCCATAAAATCTCCTTTCTTTCTTTTGTTTCGTTAAGCTGACTTAGAAAGTATACTATATTTTTCTTCTTTTGTCTAGGTGTTGAAGATTTTTAATTTATGTGTATAATATGAATATATTCGTTTGGGATGTGATAACTATGAAGCGTGATAATGTAGAAGAGATAGTTTATGATATTGCGAGGGAAGCAGCTAGATGGTATAAAAGAATAGAAAATTTGCCTTTAACTTTTCAAAAAGATGCGGGTATTTCTTCTGAACTAAAGGATAAATTTAGTTCTATATTAGATGAAGATGAAGAAAATAGTTCTTCTAATATCTCAGTTCTTAATCTAAAGGATAAGATTGATTTGTCATTATTAATTGCTTCTTTAGTTGTTGATAAAAATACTATTTTTAGTAGATATAATGTAAATTTAGATGCGGTTTTAGAGCAGATATCTGGTATTGAGGGTGATTTAGAAGATGCTGACTTTTCTGAGCAAGTTTATAAAGATATTTTTGAACCTTTAATTACTAAGATTTCTTTTGAACAAAAATATGTCGATAGTAATTTACTAGCTTTATATTTGTTAGATCCAAATTTTTCTTCATATATAATTACAGATATTTTAGATAATATTTTTGTTTTTGATGATTATGGTAATTTATTGTCAAATGATTTTTTGGGAGCTTATAAATTAAATTTAAATAAATATACTCAAGAACATTCTGAAACTAATGATGATGGAGATAGTTTAGGTTTTTATTTAACAGATAAGGATTTTATAACTAATCCTGCAGTTGGAAGAGATAAAGAGATTAATGATGCATTAGTTTCTTTAATTACTGGTTCAGTAATAGTTTTAGGGGATTCTGGTGTTGGTAAAAGTGCTGTTGTTGAAGGTATCGCTTATCGTTTACAAAATGATTTGGTACCTGATTGTTTAAAAGGTTATAAAATTTTACAAATTAATGTTAATGATTTAGTTGCTGGTAGTGGCTTTAGAGGTGAATTTGAAAAGAGAGTTCAAGAGATAATTAAAAAAGTAAAAGATGATGAAAAAACTATTTTATTTGTAGATGGAATTCATACTGTTAAAGGTGCTGGTGTTATAGGTAGTGGAAAAAATGATTTAATTAGTATTTTGAACCCTTACTTAGCAGATGGTAGTATTAAGATGATAGGTACAACATCTAATTATGAATATCAAGAATATTTTGCAGATGACGATACTTTTCGGAGAAGATTTGATATTGTAAAAGTTAAGGAACCTGATTTTCAAACATTAATGCAAATTATAAATGCTAGTGTTACAAAGTATGAAGATTTGGTTGGAGTACCTTTAGATTTTACTGATATTGAGAGAGAAAAAGTATTTTCTACTTTGATTAAAGATACAGAAAAAGGAAGAGTACAAAATGATAGACAATATAATCCTAGTTTAGTTTTATCTTTGGTAAAAAAAGCTTTTGCGTATGCGGCTTTTAATGATAGAGATTCAGTGAGTATTGATGACTTTTGTGAAGCAGTTTCTTCTTGTGAAAGATTTTATGGGTGGCATAGGGGAATTATGCAAGAACATTTGCGTAATGCTTGGAATAGTGCACAAAAAGAAGAACAAAAAGTTATGACCAAGACTCCTATGATGGGACAAATTATTGAGTTTAGACCAAGGGTTTAAACTCTTTTTTTCGTTGTAATGATTTTTTTTCTATGATAAAATAAGTTTGGTGATTAATATGGGATTTTTTAATAAATTAAAGACAATGTTTCAAGCTAATAAAAGTGATGAAAATAAGGTTAGTGAAGAACAACAAGAAGAAGTTAAAGTATATGAAAAAGGACTTAGTAAATCTCGTGAAGGCTTTGTATCTAAACTTGCTAATCTAACTAATAAATATCGTACTATTAATGATGATTATTTTGATGAATTAGAAGAAATATTAATTATGGCTGATATTGGTGTTAATACAGTAATGGAATTTATTGATCGTTTAAAAGATAGAACAGTTAAAGAAAAAATAAGTGATCCAGAATTATTAAGAGAAGTTATTGTTGATGAGTTATTTATTATTTATGTTAATGATGAAGTTTTATCTAGTAAAATAACTTATCAAGAAAATGGGCCAACGGTAATTTTGTTTGTAGGAGTAAATGGGGTTGGGAAAACAACAACTATTGCGAAGATTGCATGGCGTATGAAAAACGAAGGTAAAAAAGTTTTATTAGTGGCAGCTGATACTTTTAGAGCTGGTGCTGTTGAACAATTGAAAATATGGAGTGATAAAGTAGGGGTTTCTTTCTATGGTAAAGAAGAGGGAAGTGATCCTGCTAGTGTTGTATATGATGGATGTCAGTTAGCAAAAGATGAAGATTATGATGTTGTTTTAATTGATACAGCAGGTCGTTTACAAAATAAAGTTAATTTGATGAAAGAATTAGAAAAAATGAATAAAGTTATTGATGGTATTATTCCAAATGGTCCTCATGAAACTTTATTAGTAATTGATGCAACTACAGGACAAAATGGAATTAGTCAAGCAAAAGCATTTCAAGAAATTACGAATATTACAGGTATTGTGCTAACCAAACTTGATGGTACTGCTAAAGGTGGTATTGTTTTAGCTATTAAAGAACAACTTGGTTTACCAGTTAAATTTATTGGTCTTGGAGAGAGAAAAGAAGATTTACAAGTGTTTGATATTGAAAAGTATATTTATGGTTTATTTAAGGATATGATGTAATATGGAAAAAAATGTTCCTAAGAAAATAACAAGATTTAATATTGTTTTTATTAATTTACAATTATTGTTTACTTTTTTAACAATAGGATTATTTATTTGGTATTTATTTGATACTAGTATGATGTCTATTTTTCAAGGGTGTTTAGGCGTTACTTTACTTATTATGGCTTATAATAATCATATTATTTATCGTAAGAAAGCAATGACTATTACTTATTTAGTTGTAGGTATTATATTATTAGTGCTTGATTTGGTATTGTTGGTGGTGTAGTATGGAAGAGTTTGTTTATTATGGAGAATTATATGACTTATATCAAGGTTTGTTAACGCAAAAACAACGTCATTATTTTGAAGATTATTATTTTCATAATTTAAGTTTAGGAGAAATGGCAGAAAATGAACAAGTTAGTCGTAATGCTATATTTAAACAAGTGCATCATACTGTTGAAAAGTTAAAAGAATATGAAAGTGTTTTAGGAATGTATCAGAAAAAAGAAAAATTAGAGAAAGTGTTAGAATCTACTTCTTTAGAAGAGGCTAAAAAAATTATAGAAGAAATTTTATAGAACAAATTCTGTTCTTTTTTTTATGCTTGTCTTGTCAAGACGAGAAAAAAAAGATATAATTTAAGGTATGATAGAGTAAGAATAGAGGGGAATTATATGTTTGATAAAATTGTTTATATCAGTGATCATTCTGCTAATATTAAATTAAAAGATGCAGAACATTTAGCTGTCAATTTAATGAATTTACATCTTATTTTTGAGGATAAAGATAAAAAGGTATTAGGAGAAGTAGATGATTTAGATAAAGATATTGTTAAGGCAAGATTCCTTGGTGAGATTGTAAACGGTAGACTTATTGGAGGAACAATTCGTAAACCTTCTTTGGATGCTTCTATTAGAGTAATAGATCAGTCTGAAGTACCAATGATTGTTGGTGAGGATAAAGAAGGATATATGAAGTTTGGAGTAAGTCCATTTTATAATGATTTCCCTGTATACTTAGATGTTAATAATTTCTTTAGTAATCACTTTGCTATATTTGGTAACAGTGGTAGTGGTAAATCTTGTGGAGTATCTCGTATTTTCCAAAATATGTTTCATGACCAAAGACTTTTTCCATATAAAGCAAATATATTACTTTTTGATTCATCAGGTGAATATTATAATGCTTTTAATAATTTAAATTCTATTAATCCTAATTATAATTATCGTTTTATTACAACTAATGAAGTAGATGGAATTGGTGAAAAGTTACGTTTGCCTATTTGGTTACTTAATGCTAGTGATTTAGCTTTGTTATTACAAGCGACTACACATTCTCAATTACCAATTATTGAGAGAATGTTAAAATTAGCGTTAATATTTTCGCAAACTGATATGGATGCTACTAACTATAAGAACCATTTAATTGCGAAAGCTATTATGACAATTCTTTATACTAATGAAACATCTCCTAATAAACGAAATGAAATTTTTTCTATTTTAGCAAGTTGTTCGACACCACAATTTAATCTTGAAGCTCCTGTTAAAGGAATTGGTTATACAAGAAAGTTTCGTGAGTGTTTCTTAATTGATTCACATGGTCAATTTTCTGAAAGTGTTTTGTTAACAGAATATGTTTCTTCATTTATTAAGAGTGAGTATGATAATTATGAACCTAAGGGTGGAGTTTTCTATACTCTAGATACTTTAGAAAAAGCACTTAACTTTACATTAATTAGTGAAGGTTGGCTTCGTAATGAGAACACTTATGGGGATGCTGTTACTATTAGAGTTAGATTACATTCTTTAATAGTAGGTCCTAATGCTAAATTCTTTGATGTTCCTGATTATATTTCATTAGAGGCATATTTATCATCTTTATTAATAAATAATGGTAAAAAATATCAAATTGTTAATTTTAACTTAGATGATGTTGATGATGATTTTGCTAAAGTTATTACGAAGATTTATTCAAGACTTGTATTTGAATTTGCAAAAGGTTTAAAAGATAGAGCTAGTATTCCTTTTCATATTGTTGTTGAAGAAGCTCATCGTTATATTCAAAATGATACAGACCGTTTCTTGATTGGTTATAATATATTTGAACGTATTGCTAAAGAGGGACGTAAGTATGGTGTTATTTTAGGGCTTATTTCACAAAGACCAGTAGAGTTATCAGATACGGTTATTTCTCAATGTTCAAACTTTTTAATATTTAAAATGAACCATCCAACAGATGTTGACTATATTCGTAAGATGGTACCTAATATTAGTGATGAAATAGTAGAAAAGCAAAAAACTTTACAATCTGGAACTTGTTTAGGTTTTGGTATGGCATTTAAAATACCTTTAATTTGTAAATTAGAAATGCCAAATCCAGCTCCATGGAGTGGTAACTGTGATGTTGTTCAGATTTGGAATGGTAAAGGAAATAATGCTACTAGTGTAGTTAATAATTCTATGTTAAATACTAATATGATGAATAATAGTGTTATGCCTTCTACTAATAATTTAGTTAATAGTAATAGTTCAATTGGTCCAGGTTTAGCAGTGAATACACCAATGACTACTAATACACTTAATAATAGTGCAGTTGATAATACAGTTAATACTAATCCTTTAGATAATAATTTCGTTAGTAATGGTTTAAGTAATAATCAAGGTATGGGTGAGGTGACACCACCAAGTAATAATATTGCATCTATTACTGATAATGTTCCTCAAGAAACACCTCAAGTGCCTACTAATAGTTTTTTAGAAACAAATGATTTAGAAGGCGATGAAGATGATTCATTTAATGATGAAGACGATGATACACCAGCAGGTGGAGAAAAGATAGAAAATACATTCAGTTCTAATTTTCAACCATTTTTAAATGTTGCTGATGAGAAAAATTCAACAGCAACAAATAGTGAAGAACCATCTTTAGTTCCTTTAAATACAAATGCTAACGAAGCTGTAGTAATGCCTAATGTTACTCAGGTTGGAGCAGTAAATGCTGCTAATAGTCCATTAATAGCTATTACTCCAGAGCAAAATCAATAAACAGGGTAACCTGTTTTTT
>CALVJZ010000042.1 GCA_944332465.1 uncultured Bacilli bacterium
TAATTTAAGAAAAAAAGAATCACATTAGTTTTGTGATTCTTTTATTATGATTATTTTGTCATGTTTTTCTATTAAGTGTTTTTCTTCCATCTTTTTTAATTCTCTCATTAAGTTTGATCTATCTACAAATAGATATTCTGATATTGCTTTATAGGAAGTTGTTACTTTGAAGACATTGTTTTCATTCATTCTTTGTTTTAAGAAATATAGTATTTTTTCTTCTACTGTTCGTTTAGATAATAGTTCTATCTTTTCATTTTGTTGTTTGTTATCAGTTATTAATAAGTCGAATAATGTTAGGACTAGTTTATGGTGAAATGGACAGTTTTGATTACAGTTTTTTAATATAGTGTAGTAGTCAATAAAAGCTATTTCTGTATCACCATTACTAATAATATATATTTCATCTTCAGAATCTTGAAAAAATAAATTTGAAAAAATATCGTTTTCTTTTAAGTCTCTCATAATGGTGGTATTACCATTACTATCAGTTTTTACAATATTAGCTTTTCCATAAATTATAAAACCTATTTTTCTTTTTATGGGTGCATAACTAAGAATAAAATCTTTATTATGAAAAGTTTTATATTTTACATTTACACAGTTTGACAGATTTTTTTTAAAGAGCGAAATCCTTGTTTCATCTAGTGTTTTTGCCATATTTTTCACCTCATCTTTTTTTATTTTAACAAATTTTTGTTATTGTTGCAAATGCAACACAGATGTATATAGTTTTTGGAGTAGAATTGAATCTATAGGATAGGAGAGGTAATTATGACAAAAGATATTATGGTGGTTAAAAAGAATGGAAACTTAGAAAAGTTTGATCCAGAAAGAGTTAAAAAAGCTGTAATTGCGAGTGCCGAACGTGTTATGGTTGATTTGACTGATGAAGCTTTAGATAAAATAGTTTCTAGAGTTATTGAACTTTTGGAGACACAGACTAGTAATCCTACTGTTGAACAAGTTCATAGTTGTTGTGAAATAGCGCTAGAGCAAATAAATCCTTTAGTTGCGAAGAGTTATCGTGAGTATCGTGATTATAAAAAGGAAATTGTTCATATACTAGATAAAGTATATAAAAGAGCACAAGCTATTACTTATATTGGTGATAAAGAATGTTCTAATATGGATAGTGCGTTAGTTACGACGCAGAGATGTCTTATATACAATAGTTTGAATAAAGAGTTATATAAAAAGTTTTTTATGACATCTGCTGAAATAGAAGCTTGTAAAGATGGGTATATTTATATTCATGATATGGCATATCGTAGAGATACTATGAATTGTTGTTTATTTGATATGGCACATGTTTTAAAAGATGGTTTTGAAATGAGTAATATTTGGTATACTGAGCCTAAAACTTTACAAACAGCTTTTAATGTTATGGGAGATGTTATCATTAATACAACAGCAATGCAGTATGGGGGATTTACAGTTCCAGAAGTTGATACTGTTTTAAAGAAATATGCTAAGAAAAGTTATGATATGTATTATAAGGAATATTTAGATATTAAGGGTAAAAAATATACTGATGAAGCACATGATTATGCTTGGAAAAAGACTATTCGTGAGTGTGAACAAGGTTATCAAGGTATTGAGTATAAGTTAAATACTGTTAGTTCTAGTAGAGGGGATTATCCTTTTGTTACTTTTACATTTGGTGTTGATCAAGATGAGTTTGCTGTTATGATTAGTAAAACTATTTTAAATGTTCATCGTGAAGGTCAAGGTAAGAAGGGTTTTAAACGTCCTACTTTATTTCCAAAACTTGTATTTTTATATGATAAAAAAGTACATGGAAAGGGTGGAGTTCTTAGAGATAGTTTTTTAACAGCTATTAAATGTAGTGAAAAGACAATGTATCCTGATTATTTATCTTTAAGTGGTGAAGGGTATGTTCCGGAAATGTATAAAAAGTATGGAAGAATTGTTAGTCCAATGGGATGTAGAGCGTTTTTATCTCCTTGGTATGAACGAGGGGGAATGGAGCCTGCTGATAAGGATGATAAACCAGTATTTATTGGTAGATTTAATATTGGAGCAATTTCTTTAAATTTACCTATGATTTTAGCGAAAGCTCGTGAAGAACAAAAAGATTTTTATGAAGTTTTAGATTATTATTTGGAAATGATTCGTCGTGTTCATATTAGAACATATCGTTATTTAGCAAAACGTAAAGCTTCTACTAATCCTCTTGCATATTGTCAAGGTGGATTTTATGGGGGTACTTTAAAGCCAGATGAAGCGATTGAACCTCTTATGAAAGCAGCAACAGCTTCTTTTGGAATTACTGCTTTAAATGAGTTACAAGTATTATATAATGGTAAAAGTATTGTCGAAGATGGTAATTTTGCTTTAGATGTTATGAAATATATTAATAAAAAGACGACAGAGTTTAAGAAAGAGGATAATATTTTATATGCAATTTATGGTACACCTGCAGAGAATTTATGTGGTTTACAAATTAAACAGTTTCGTAAAAAATATGGTGTAATACCTGGTGTTAGTTCTCGTGAATATGTTTCAAATAGTTTTCACTGTGGAGTTTGGGAAGATATTACAGGTATTGAAAAACAAGATTTGGAAGAGAGATTTTGGGATTTGTTTAGAGGAGGACGTATTCAGTATGTTCGCTATAATTTAAGTTATAATACAAAAGCTATGGTTACATATATTGAAAGAGCTATGGATAAAGGTTTTTATGAGGGGGTTAATCTATCATTATCTTATTGTAATCACTGTGGTCATGAGGAATTAGATATGGATACTTGTCCTAAGTGTGGAAGTACAGATCTTACAAAGATTGAGAGAATGAATGGTTATTTGTCTTATTCTAGAGTTCATGGAGATACGATGTTAAATAATGCTAAGATGGCAGAAATATCTGAAAGGAAGTCTATGTAATGAGATATCATAATATTACAAAAGCAGATATGCTTAATGGAGAAGGACTTAGAGTAGTACTTTGGACAAGTGGCTGTTCTCATCATTGTCCGGGGTGTCAAAATCCAATTACCTGGGATGCCAATGATGGATTAGAATTTGATGATAATGCCAAAAAAGAAATTTTTCAAGAACTTGAACATGATTGGTGTAGTGGTCTTACTTTATCAGGTGGTGATCCCTTATTTTGCAGTAATCGTAAGGACATTAGTAAACTTGTTTTAGAAGTAAAGAAGAAATATCCTGATAAAACGATTTGGCTTTATACGGGGTATTGTTGGAATGAACTTTTAAAACTTAGTAAGGAAGATAAGGACATTGATACAATTTTAAAGAATATAGATGTATTACTTGATGGTAGGTTTGTTTTGAAGCTTGCTAGTGAAAAGATTCATTATGTAGGTAGTAGTAATCAAAGAATAATTGATGTTAAAGAAAGTATTAAAAAGAATAAAGAGATTTTATATATAGATAACGATAAAGTATTAGAAGGAGTAGAAGTATGAGAAAAAGAGGATTTGAAATAGTAAAAAGTTATGAAGGTAAGGATATAAATATTCCAGTTAGAAAGACTGCACGTTCTGCGGCTTATGATTTAGAAGCAGCAGAGGATATTGTTTTACCAAGTTTTAAGAAAGGAATGAAACCTACACTTATTCCTACAGGACTTAAAGCTTATATGCAAGATGATGAAGTGCTAATTCTTGTGCCTAGAAGTTCTGGACCTAAGAAACAGGGAATTAGTTTTCCACATAGTGCTGGAGTAATAGATGCCGACTATTATAATAATGTGGATAATGAAGGTCATATTTTTGTACAATGTATCAATTTAAAGGATGAAGATGTACATATTAAGAAGGGGGAAGCTGTATGTCAAGCTATTTTCCAAAAATTCTTAATTACTGATGATGATAATGCTATAGGAGAACGTCAAGGAGGATTTGGCTCTACTGATTAAAAAACGAAAAAAATAAAAAAATAGAAAAAACAATTTTTTGATTTTTTAGAAAAAATATTGCTTTTTAAAATGTTATTTGTTGAAAAATAAAGGAAAAATCGATGTTTTAACTTTAAAAAAATAAAAAAGTTAAAAAATGATTTTTATAAAAAAATAAAAAATGTTAAGTTCTGTAAATTGTCGTAAATCGAACAAAAAAACTTTTTTGCGGAAATATAGATATAATAAGGGTTTTAGAAAAAGTGTAAAAAAAATGGTGTTTTTTGCTATTGATTTTTAATTTTTTGTTTCATAAAATGGTTTTAGTGATAAAGATGTGGGAGGTAAAAATTATGGCAGATGTTACGGAGTTAAATGAGTTATTAGAGGGTGTTACTGTTATTAAAAGAAATGGTAAAAAAGTACCTTTTGATGGTTCAAAGATTGCCTTGGCTATAAAAAAAGGGTTTGATAGTGTTGAAGTAGATAGTGATGAGTTTGATGAGAAGAATAAAAAGTATTCATCACAAGATATTCAAAAAGTTTATCAAGCAGTTTTAAAGAAAATAAAAAAAGATGCGGAAGAAAAGAATAATAAATTTAAGATAGAGGAAATTCAAGACTATATTGAAAATGAATTATCATCTAAAGGATATGAAGATGTTTACCAATCATTTTCTTCTTATAGAGAAAGAAGAAATCAATCAAGAGAGAGTTTCTTTGGAGATAATAAAACACATAAGTTTTTAAAATCTTTAGAAAATCTTGGATTAAAATCTGCTGATGAAGAAGATGCTAAAAGAGAAAATGCTAATATTGATGGTAATAGTCCAATGGGAACAATGCTTCAGTATGGAGCAACAGTTTCAAAAGAGTTTGCAAAAGCTTATTTAATGAAAAAAGAGTATGCTGAAGCTCATGATAATGGTACTATTCATATTCATGATATGGATTTTTTAGCAATGGGTACTACTACTTGTTGTCAAATAGATTTATCAAGATTATTTAAAAATGGTTTTGATACTGGACATGGTTATGTACGTCCACCACAAGATATTTCAACTTATGCTTCTCTTGCTTGTATTGTTATTCAGGCAAATCAAAATGATCAGCATGGTGGTCAAGCAATTCCTGCACTTGATTATTATTTAGCACCAGGTGTATTAAAAACATTTAAAAAACAATTTAAACAAACAATTTATGATTTTCTAGATTTAGAAGGGTTCATTCCTGTTATAAATATTGATCGTATTATTCGTGAAATAGACAAAGTTGAATCTATTGAGTTAAATGTTGAAGATTTTAGTGATTATCAAAAAGGTTCTGATAGAATTCATGAAATCTTTAGAAAGAGTTATGAGAAAGCTTTACAAAAGACTGATAGAGCAACACAACAAGCTATGGAAGCGTTTATTCATAATTTAAATACAATGCATTCAAGAGCTGGAGCTCAAGTTCCATTTTCTTCTGTAAACTTTGGTACAGATACTTCTCCAGAAGGTAGAATGGTTATTAAAAACTTCTTACTTTCTGCTGATAGAGGATTAGGTAAGGGTGAAACACCAATTTTCCCAGTATCTATTTTCAAAGTAAAAGAAGGAGTTAACTATAATAAAGAAGATCCAAACTATGATTTGTTTAGATTAGCTTGTAAGGTTTCTGCTAAGAGACTATTCCCTAATTTCGCATTTATTGATGCTCCATTTAATAAACAATATTATAAAGAAGGGGATATCAATACAGAAATTGCTTATATGGGATGTCGTACAAGAGTAATTGGAGATGTTACTTCTCCTGACAACGAAGTTGTTACAGGTCGTGGAAATCTTTCTTGGACAACAATTAATTTACCTCGTTTAGGTATTAAACATGGTATTTGCTTAAAAGAAAGAGAAAAAGCAGATATGGATGGTTTCTATAAGGAACTTAATGATATTATGGATATGGTTAAGGATCAGTTGTTAGAAAGATTTGAAGTTCAATGTAGTAAACATAATTATAATTTCCCATTCTTACTTGGTCAGGGTGTATGGACTAATGGTGAAAAACTAAAACCTACTGATAGACTTAGAAAAGTATGGAAACATGGTTCTTTATCTATTGGATTTATTGGACTTGCTGAATGTTTGAAAGCACTTACTGGTAAACATCATGGTGAAAGTGATGATATGGAAAAGTTAGGTTTAGAAATTATTGGATTTATGCGTAAGAAATGTGATGAATATGCTAAAAAATATAATCTTAACTTTGCATGTCTTGCTACACCTGCTGAAGGATTATCTGGTAGATTTACAGGTATTGATAGAGCAATCTATGGAAAAATTAAAGGTGTTACAGATAGAGAATATTATACAAATTCATTCCATGTTCCAGTTTATTACAACATAAGTATTACTAAAAAAATACAGAAAGAAGCTCCTTTCCATGAGCTTACAAATGGTGGACATATTTCTTACATTGAGTTAGATGGTGATACTGCATCTAATGTAGAAGCTTTTGAAAGTGTTGTAAGAGTTATGAAAGAAGCTGGTATTGGATATGGTGCTGTCAACCATCCAGTTGATAGAGATCCTGTATGTGGATACGTTGGAGTAATTAATGATGTTTGTCCTAAGTGCGGACGTCATGAATTCGAAGGAGTACCAATGGAAAAGATTACATCTATTGATAACAATTGTTGTGAATAGTTTATATATATAAATAAAGAAAAGAGGAGTGTTATTATGGAAAAAATTATTGGTGAAGGACAAAAATTTGAAAGAATTAGACGTGTTACTGGTTATTTAGCAGGAGATGTTTCTAGATTTAATAATGGTAAACGTGCTGAAGAAAGAGATCGTGTTAAACATTCTGGCGTAAAAGAAATTTTATCTAAAGAAGGTAAATAGGATGAAAATAAGGCTTGCGGCTTATTTACAACCTGATTCTATTGTTGATGGAGAAGGTATTAGGACAGTGATTTGGACACAAGGTTGTCCTCATCATTGTCCTGGTTGCCATAATGCTAGTACTTGGGATTTTAATGAGGGTGCTCTTATTGATGTTAAAGATGTTATTGAAGAGTTAAAAACAATAAAAAACCAAGATGGTATTACTTTATCAGGTGGAGATCCTGTTTGTCAGAGTGATGCTTGTTATGAAATTAGTAAAGCAGCTCATGAGATGGGACTTAATGTATGGTGTTATACAGGTTATACTTATGAGATGATGCTTACTAATCCTAAAATGAGACGTTTACTTGATCAAATTGATGTCTTAGTTGATGGAAAATTTATTCAAGAAGAAAAAAGTTATGATATTTATTTTAGAGGTTCTAGAAATCAAAGAATTATTGATGTTCCTAAAAGTTTAAAAGAAGAAAAAGTAGTTCTTGTTGATAAATATATGGAAGATAAAAATTATAACGAAACTTATAAAAAACCAGACTATTTATTTATCTAAATAGTCTTTTTTGTTTTCTTTTTTTGTGCTATTCTATAATAGAGGGAAGTATATGAAAAAGTTGTTTACAGTTAAAAAAAATACAAATTATCCAATACATGAAATGTGGTATGAAAAAAGATTAGTTTTTAAAACTTTGATGTGTCTTATATATTTAATTATTATTACTTTGTTAAGTGTATGTATTTATCAGTTATATCAAGAAAAGTTAGAAATTATTCCTTGGAGTGAAGCAAAGTCAGTTAATGATTATTCTTATATTAATGTATCTTATATGAGTGAAAAATTTGCTGTTTATGAAGATGAAGGAAAAGAAATTCATTTTGTGATTGAAGAGGAAGATACAGGGCAATGGCATACATATTTAATTGCGATTAATACAAGTGATTATGATAAGTTTAAAAGTATTATAGATTATACATATGAAAGAACAAAAGAAGTACCTAAACCTATTAAAGTATATGGTTATCCAGTTTTAATTAATGATGAATTGAAAAATTTAGCAATTACTAATCTTCCTAATTTTGTACCTGCGGAAAATGAGGTTGTCATTAATAAAGATAATTTTAATCAATATCTTACTAATAGTTATTTAGATACGACTATGGCACAAAAAGATGAGTTTAGTTTATCTTTATGTTTAGTTATTATTATTTTGGTTATTATAATTGTTATGTTTATTTTAACGATTTTTGATCAAGATAAAAAAGTTTATCATAAAGTAGAAGAAGTATATTATGGAAAGAAGAAAAAAACTTTTTCTGTTCATAAGTAATTTGATAAAAGAAGAATTTTCATATATACTAATAATGAAGGTGATAAGATGCAATTTAGAGAAATATCAGAAGAAAAATATCGTAAATTTTGGGAAAATCATCCATTAAAAAGTTTTTTGTCTTCTCCAGAGATAGGTAAGTTACGAAAAAGTAATGGTTGGGATGTTTATTTTGTTGGTGTAGAAAAAGATAAAAAACTTGTAGCAGCAACTATGTTGGTTTCACATAAACGTCATTTTGGTAAATACGAATTTTATGCTCCTAGAGGTATTTTAGTTGATTTTTATGATAAGGACTTGGTTCATTATTTTGTTTTGGAAATTAAAAAGTTTATTAAAAGTCATCATGGTTATATATTTAGAATGGATCCATATCTTATATATAAAGAAAGAGATATTGATGGAAATGTTGTTGAAGGTGGAGTAGATAATAGTAGTGTTGTTTTAGATTTAGAACATTTAGGATTTAAAAAAGTATCTATTCCTAATATGGAACAGGTTGGATGGATGTTTTCTTTACCATTAGAGGGAAAAAGTGAAGAAGATATTTTAAAGGAAATGAAGTCTGGTACAAGAAATAAAATTCGTAAAACAGAAAAATTTGGTATTACTGTAAATGAACTTGGTTATGATGAACTTGACCGTTTTCAAAATATTATGGTGGAAACGGGAGAGAGAAAAAACTTTGCAGTAAGAGATGTTTCATATTTTAAAAAGATGTATGAATTATTTCATGATAAAGGTGAAGTTAAATATTATGTTACAGAACTTGATTTAGTAAAATATGAAGAAAAGTTAAAAGATGATAGGAAGAAGTCGGTTGAGAAGTTAGAAAGTTTAAGTGCTGCTAAATACAATGAAGGGCAAAAGAAAAACTTAGAAAATGAAATAGCTTCTTTTGATAAAAGGATAAAAGAAGCAGAAGATATTCGTAATGAGAAAAAAACTGATGTTATTACATTATCTGGTTCTATGTTTATGATTATTCAACCAGAAATAATATATTTATCTAGTGGTAATTATGAAGAGTTTTTGAAGTTTGATTCTCAGTATTTAATACAATGGAAAATGATTCAGTATGGTATTAAACATGGTTTTAAGAAACATAATTTTTATGGTATTCCAGCTAATATTAATACACATCCTAAAGATTATGGTATTTATGAATTTAAAAGAGGATTTAATGGTATAGTGGAAGAATTGATTGGTGAGTTTGAACTTCCTATTACAGGGCATTATTATTTGATGAAGTTTATTCATAAGATAAAAAAATAACTAGAATTTTCTAGTTTTTTTTATTTTCCAGGAAAACTTCTACTTTTTTCGAATAATAAGGTAGGAGGTGAAATTATTAGAAAATTTTATAC
>CALVJZ010000043.1 GCA_944332465.1 uncultured Bacilli bacterium
TTCAAAGTACTTGGATTATCAAAAGTCTCCATATCTTGATATGTAACAGTAGCTCCATCATTAATTTCAAGTTGACCTAATCCAATAAACCAAACACTATCAAAAACAATATCACTATTACCACTAATACTAAATATTGCACCTTCATTTTGACGTATAGCCCAACCATCACCATAAATAACAGAATGTCTATCATCAACATTAAATGGACTAGTTAGTGTAATATCAGCCCCTAACTGTATGCTTTTATTTTTATTTATTAAATCTCTAAACTCTTCTTCTGTTGTTACTATACATAAATAAGTATATTTTTTACCATCTATAAATATCAAAGTATTATCATTAACTTCATTAGAATATAAAGTATAATAATCTCCATCAAATACTAACTTATTTTTTAAAAATTTAAATTTGTACTCATTACCACTATTTTCAATATTAATTTTAGGAGCATTAACATCAATATAAAAAGCATTATCCAAATCACTATTAAAATCAATATCTCCATATAAAACAATATCTACTTCACCATTTGAATTATCTGAAAAATCAATATAATGACTATTAGAATCTAAATATAGTCCTGTAGTCCCAACAATAAACTTACCATTATATAAAACAATAGATGAATTGTAACCATTTATGTAAGTGTCATCAACAAATACTTCCCCATCATTAACAACTAATGCATTCTGAGACTCTAAACCAATTTCTTTAAAAGAAACACTACCATCATTAATCACAAAAACAGAGCCTGAAGAATTATAAACTGTATGATAATTACCATAAATTTGTATATCTTTTGAAATCTTAATAGGTGAAGTAATTTCAATATCTGATTCTAAATAAACCTCTCTACCAGATGAAATTGCTTCTCGCAAGCTTGCCTCATCATATACTCCCCCTTCTGCTGATACAGAAAAAGAAGGAATCATAAAAAAGAAAGCCATAGCTATAACAAACAACCATATTTTTTTCATAAATCATCTATCCTTTTCTAATATCAATATAGCATCAAAATATAATTAAATAAATATATAAATAAACTGCAAGTGTCTAATTTACAAAAAAAAGAATTGAAATACCAATTCTTTTTAATTAACTTTTCTCTTTCTTAAATTAGCAAAAAACAATATTCCACCAGCAATAACAACTAATCCACCTATAACTATAAAGATAACAGAATTCATGGCAGTATCCGGTACATCAATCAAAGGTGCATTTTCCAAAACAGCATTAGCTGTCCCATCTTCTGTAACATCTACTCTCATTTGAATAGTTTGAGCTTCATAATTTGGAGGAGTTACTGTTTGTTTAACAATATATTCACCTACTGGTAGCGTAATATTTAACTCTTTATCAGTAGTTTCATATTTATAAACTTCATTACCTTTCAAATCATAAACAGTTACTTCAGCCTTACTTAAATTATTACCTGTAAAAGAATCAATAACTTTAACATTTAAATTACCTACTCGTTGAGTAAATTCTAATGACAAATCCGTATTTAGAGTTTTCTCAACAGCACAATTTCGCATTATTATAGAATTTTGAAGCATAAAATAAACTTGTGATTCCTCATCAGAAGGATATTCATATCTCATTTGATCAGAGCGCCGATAAATATCTAATACATAAAAATCATAATATCCCTCAATAGTAATAGAATAATCAATTTTTTGATTCTCAATCTCAGAAATAGGAATTTTCACTCTAAAACTTTCTCCAGCATTAAATTCAGTTTGTTCATCCCCATCTATATTAACAACAATTAACGGTTCAGAAACTTTAACCTCATAACTATCAAAATTATCAGAATATACTTTCCCTACGCTATTAGGAGTAATCAAATTAGTTTCAATATAATCGTTTGTCACATGATAGCTGATATCATTTTGTGTAATAGAATTAAAATAAACATTTTCACCATCATTAATATACCAATCCAAATATTGCTCAAACTTATCCAAATACTTTAACATATCGACACCATATTTAGAATTTTGAAGCAAATTTTTATCACCGGCAGATAAATTATTTTCATATTTCCATTGATAACTACCTGATGAATATTCATCGATATCATACTTATCTTCATATATAGTATCTACATCTGTTTCTATAATCTGATCAGCATTCCAATCATAAATATAGTTTTTATCATCCTCAAAACCAGCCAAACGATCCATTGCCCAAAAAATAAGGGCTTGCTTATAATAATCATCTTCCACCTCATCATCACTAAAATGAGTGTCATGAATTAAATATCCCATTAAAATAGAAGAATAAGTAGGAGCATTCGTATGGGAACCATCTACTAAATAATCAACATTACCATAACTATCAACAGTTTTATTATAAAAATAAGCACTTGTAAAAAGCATATGGGAATCCGGATAATATACATCTGGAGAAGCATTTAGATCGAAAGGAAAAAATCCTGTAGCAAAAGTTATTTTATTATTTTCATCATATAAAAAACTAATTTCTTTGGCATCATCAAAATCAAACCAAATTCTAGTATTAGGACAACTATTACCAGAAATATTTGTTTCCGCATAACTAGATTTATTAATAAATAACACACCAGAAATCATCAGCATAATAATTGCAATCACAATAAACCCATATTTCTTTTCAATATTCATAATTACAATACCTACCTTATATATCAAGAATATACTTATTTTTAGTTTCTGTCAATTTACAAGAAGGGATACAAAGAACCAATTCTTTTTAATTAACTTTTCTCTTTCTTAAATTAGCAAAAAGCAATATTCCACCAGCAGTAACAATCAATCCACCAATAACAAGATAAATAAATGCACTGCTCAAAGTATCAGGTACAGAAACAACCAAAGCATTTTCAAGCACAACTTCTCTATCAGCATCATTTTCAACAGTTACTCTCTTTTGAATAGTAATAGCCTCATAATTAGGAGGTGTTACCGTCTGCTTAACAACATAATCTCCAACTGGTAAAGTTACTTTTATTTCATTTTTATCAGTAATTTTGCGATAAACAACATTACCTTGATAATCTTCTATAGCAACTTCCGCATCAGCTAAATTTTTACCATTTGAAGTATCGATAACTTTAATATTTAAATCACCTACTTGTCCTTCCAAATTAAATGAAGTATTAACATAATTTTCATCTGTAGAATAACAATCTTCAATTATATAATTATTGTTTAAATACCAATAAGGATTATAATTCATATATTCGACTCTTCCTTTTAATTCTCCATAATATAACGCCATATCATACATTTTAAATTCACCTGAAATATCAATATTGAATTCAAAATTTTTATTTTTTATGCTTTCTAAAGGTATTCTAACTTTAAAACCTTCATCGCTGCCAAATTCATCTTTAACATCACCATTACTATCAACAATAATAGCAGGAGAATTTACTTTAACTTTATATTTCTCATAAAGATATTTATATGGTTTACCATCAGCATTAGGATATATTAAATTTGTCTCTAAATACTCATCATTCGCAACATAATATATTTCATTTGTAGAAACTGAATTCAAACTAACATCATCGGAACCAGAATGATACCACTTAACAAAAGCAAAAAAATCTTTAACTGCCTTTTCTAATATATCTGCAACATCTGACTCTTTTATCATTTTTTTATCTCCTGCAGACAATGCATTTTCAAAAATCCACTCATTTCTATCAAATTTATCAGAATACTTTTCTTCAGCAGGTACTTTAACATATTTATTATTATAACTATCATAATAATAATTGTAATTATCATCAAAGTCAGAAACAATATCTCTTATCCATAACAATAAAATTTGTTTATAATAATGTTCTTCATCTTTACTAAAACCTAAATCCATATTTTTAATTAAATATCCGATTTCGCTACTATGAGAATCATTATGTATTCTATAAACTGAATTATATCCAGGTTCTACAACAAACTGATACAATAAATGAGCATTTGTTGCATACGTAAAACCAGAGTAAAAGCTTCGTGATTCGCCAAGTAAAAACATATTTTGTGGAAGTCTAATCTTATTTTTATCTTGTGAAATAAATTCATTCATCTTATTTGTTGTAAAAACAACATTATATGAATAACTACAGTTACCATATTCAGGTGGACTCCATACACCATAACTTTCTTTATTAATCATAAGTAACCCTGCCACCATAAAAATAAAAACAGAAGCAACTATAAAAATATATTTTTTTCTCATATTCGCACCTCTACTATTATCTACATTATACTCCTAATTAAGATATATAATCAACAAAAAAAGGTTAGCGAGGAATTAAACTCAAACTAACCTTTCCCTTTTCTAAGTTAATATCATCAACATAACAATCTACAATATCTCCAACACTAACAACTTCACTTGGATGTTTAATATATTTATCAGTAAGTTTAGAGATATGTGCAAGACCATCATTATGAAGTCCAATATCAATAAATGCTCCAAAATCAACAACATTACGAACTGTACCTTGTAACTTCATACCTAGACTTAAATCTTTAATATCTAATACATCACTTCTAAGTAATGGTTGAGGCATCTCATCTCTAGGGTCTAAGTTTGGTTTCTTAAGTGATAAAATAACATCTTCTAAAGTATATTGATCTGTAGCAAGCTTATCTTTATAACTTAAAACGTCAACTTTATTTAAAGCATCAATTAACTTATCACTACCAATATCTTCAATACCAAGTCCTAAATCTTTTAACAAATTAAGAGCAATATCATAACTTTCAGGATGTATTCCTGTTTTATCAAGTGGATTATTACCATCAGAAATTCTTAAAAATCCTATAGCTTGTTCATAAGCTTTATCACTCAATAATTTCTTCTTCTGAATTTCATCTCTCGATAAAATTTTACCAACTTTTTCACGATAATCAATTAATTTTTGACAAGTTTTCTTTGTAAGTCCTGATACATAGCTAAGTAAAGAACTTGAAGCAGTATTAACATTAACCCCTACACTATTTACACACTTTTCTACAACAAAATCTAGAGAACTTGAAAGTTTCTTTTGACTAACGTCATGTTGATAAAGTCCAACACCTATTCCTTCTGGGGGAATCTTTACAAGTTCAGCAAGAGGATCTTGAAGTCTTCTTCCAATACTAACTGCACTACGTTTTTCTATTGCTAAATCTGGAAATTCTTCTGCCGCAATAGGAGAAGCGCTATAAATAGATGCCCCTGCTTCAGAGACTATTACATATTTACAATCCAAATTATATTCTTTTATCATATCAGCACAAAACTTTTCAGATTCACGTGAAGCTGTACCATTACCTATCGCAATAATATTTACCTTATATTTCTTAATAAGATTTACAACTACATCCATAGACTCTTTTATTCTACCCTGCGTATTACTATTTAAAAATGGTTTAATAACTGTAGAATCTAAATATTTACCATTTTTATCAACAACAGCTAATTTACAGCCATTAACAAATCCAGGATCAAAAGCAAGAACAATTTGTTCCTTCATAGGAGGTGTTAAAAGTAAAGCTTCTAGATTCTTACCAAAATTATCTATCGCAGCTTCTTCCCCCTTTTCAGATAATTCTGCTCTTATTTCTCTTTCAATAGATGGTGCAATTAATCTTTTATAACTATCTTCAATTGCTTCTCTAACACTTTCTACAACAAAAGAAGCACTATTTTTAATTATTTTCTTTTCTAACAAGTCAAGAATTCCTTCTTTATCTACATCAATAGAAACAGTAAGAACTTTTTCTTTTTCTCCACGATTAATAGCTAATATACGATGAGGTTTAATATATTTAACTGCTTCACTATAATCGTAATACATTTCATATACTTTACTTTCATCATTAGCATTTTTCTTTATTTTAGAAACCAATACTCCATTTTTATAAAAATAACTACGTATCCATTTACGATAACTAGCATTATCACTAATCCATTCAGCAATAATATATTTAGCTCCCAAAATAGCTTCTTCTACACTTTTTACTTTATCTTTTACAAATTTAGATGCCATATCTTCCAAACTTCCAGAAGTTGGAAAACTCATTATCATTTTCGCAAGTGGTTCTAAACCTAAAGCTATAGCTTCTGTTGCTTTTGTTTTTTTCTTTTCTTTATAAGGGCGATATAAATCTTCAACATCTACTAATTTTGTACACTTCATAATTGAATCTTTTAACTCATCAGTAAGCATACCTTTTTCATCAATTAAACGAATAACATCTTCTTTACGTTTTAATAAATTTACTTGATATAGATATACCTCATTAATAGAACGAATTGTCTCTTCATCTAAAGCCCCCGTAGCTTCCTTTCTATATCTAGCTATAAAAGGAACAGTATTTCCTTCTTGTAACATAGTTAAAACAACTTCTACTTGCTTATCTGTAATATTCAAATTACTTGCTATTTCTTTAATAATAAATTCATTCATCAAACTACCTCCATCTTGTATAGCAAATTTATTTTATCATAAAATGCAAAAAAAAAGAAAGTAAAACACTATAATCTAGGTGCTTTACTATCATCTAATGAAGAACTATCAGATGAAGAAGATAAATGCTCATCAACCATATCTTGAACATCATCTCTTTTATCTGGAGCACTAGGAACATAAAGAGGATTACCAAGTTCTATACCAGACTCAATCCTAGATTCAGGACTTTTTGGTTTCTTGGGATACCTAGCTTCAATAATTTTTCTATAATACTCTATAAACTCATCATCTGGACATTTTATATCACTAATAAGACTAAATGTTTTATCAATTGACTCAGAGACTGGTTCTCTATCTGAACTACGTTCTATATGCCCCTCTAAAGACCCCTCTAAACGAAATTTCATAAACTTCAACTCCTTAATAACCATATCTTAATATTTCAAAAACAGTATTATAAGAAACACCATAATCATAAGCTAAACTATTACTTTGATAAAGCAAGTCAAATAGATGTGTCTTGCCAAATCCAACACCACCACCTCTATCTAAAACGATAGCTAAAAAAGTACCCCAACTAGAACTTTTTACTCTAACAATAGTACCAAATGGATAAGTTTTATCTCCTGATAAAATTCTAACTGTTCCATAAGTAGAATCAGAATAATAAATATTACCATCACCTACATAACGACCACTTGCTAAATAACCACTACATCCCTTACAATCAGGACCATAACCACTTAAACTACCTACTTGTTTTTCTAAAACATCACTAACAGGTTTAGAAACAACAACTTCTTCTTTTTCCTCTTCCTGTACAACTTCTTCTTTTTCTATTTCTTTATCTAAAACAACTTCTGTTTTCTCTATAGATTCTTCTTTTTCATCTATAGTTTCTTTATCTTCTATAACTTTATTATTTACATATTCTAAAAAATCAGAACTATTTAATTTTTTATCATCACGTTTTACTTTAACTGTATTAGTATCAAAACCATGTATTCCACCAAATACAACATAACAAATAACACTAAGTGTAATAATAGCACTTAATATATAAGTAAATTTTTTCATAATAAAACTCCTTGTAAATAACAGTCTAGCATATTTACAAAGAGTTTACAATACATTACCAATAATTGACAGTTGTAAAAAATGTAAACAACGGTAAATTATTCTACTTCACACTCATAACCACTCATCTCAAGTGTTTTCTTTACTTCTTTATATTTTTCATTATTTAATCCACTAGGAATAACTCCACCAGCTTCTGTAAATTCAGTTGATATTTGTTTAGAATCAAAATTCAATAAATTAAAGAACTGTACTTCTTCTACTTCTCCACCTGCTATATCACAACTAATAGTAACCCCTTCCATATCACTAGAAATCTGTTTTAGTTGTTCACATTGAGCATTTCTTGTATTTAATAAATCAGCATCTCCTTGAACTAAAACAGTATGTTCTAAAGTATCAACTACTTTATTAGTAAAACTATAATTTTCTGTATATTGATACACAACACCATTATCATCATTTTCTAAAGTACAAATCAAATTACCACTACTAGGTTCCTCTACTATTTCTTCATCAGTCTTATCAGGGAATAATTTAGAAAACAAATCTTGTGAATAAGGTAAACCAATAATAATTACTAACATCACCACAAATAATAATATTAACCAAATAGGTTTTTTACCATTACTTTGTTGTTCATTTGTAGTATTAGGTTCAACTTTATCAACTGGCTTTTCTTGTCCTAATTTACTAGGATCTTCTGGAATATGAACTTTAGGTGTATGCATATCTTTACCTTTTGCCATAGTATCAATCGCATCTATTCTAGGAGAATTTGCTGTCGTACCAGAAATAACAGGCTTTTCCACTAACGGAGAAATATTACTTTTTTCGCTTTTATCTGCATCTAAAGTACTTTGGTTAGTATTACTAACATTAGTATTATTAACTACACTAGGACTAGTATTATTTACAGTACTAGAATTAATAACACTATTATTAGATGCTTTATTTGTACCATCTAAAAGTTCAACATCATCATTTTGATTCATAAACTACACCACCTTTAATCTTCATATCTAGCACAACTATAATTTTGTGCATTCATATCTTTCTCTATATCATCAATATTCTCTTCATATTTATAATCAGGATATATACCTCCCGCTTCTAAATAAGCAGTAGTAACTTCATCACGATTCAAAATTTCATAATCTAAAGTCTGTGTATTAGTAAATGTATTTCCTTCTAAATCACACATAACTTCTACACCATCAAATTTAGAAGTCTGAAATTGTAATAATTGACAAGAAGCATTTAATCCAGATAAATCAGTTGCATCTAGATTTAAGTCACCCACGGTTTTTGTAGTAAGCGTTAATTTATATAATTTACTATCTTTAAAACTAAAATCAGTTTCATATTCATAATTAAAATTACTATCATTAGTTTCTAAAGTACAAATTAAATGTCCACTTGTAATAGATGGAGTATTTTCAGCTTCTTTTTTATTAAAAAAGTCATGTACAAAAGTACTAATCTCAGGTAAAAATACTATCATTAATATAAGTAATGCTAAAAATATAAAAGATAAATACATTTTTAAGTTACTAGTCTTTTTACCAGATTTTTTATCACTATCACTAACTTCTTTACCAGTATCACTTACATTCTCAGTAGATGTATTTGTTGTTGTAAAAGTAGTTGCACTTGGAGAAGTTTCACTTTTACTAGCAATAGTAGTTACATTAGGTGTTACTACCGCAGGAGTAACATTAGTTGTACTTGGTGTAGGAGTTACACTATTACTTGCAGTAGTAGTTACATTAGGTGTT
>CALVJZ010000044.1 GCA_944332465.1 uncultured Bacilli bacterium
CTTCTACTTCTTTTATATAAGTATAAGCACTTTGTGGTGGAACATCACGTCCATCAGTAAATAGATGCATATATAATTGAGTAATTCCTTCTTGTTTAGCCATTTCTAATAATGCCAATAAATGATTTATATGCGAATGAACTCCACCATCACTAATAAGTCCAATTAAATGTAATTTAGAATCATTTTCCTTTACATGACTCATTACTTTTTTTATTTCTGTATTTTCAAAAAATTCTTTATCTTCAATTGCCTTATTAATTAATTCTAAGGGTTGATAAACTATTCTTCCAGCACCAATATTCATGTGACCTACTTCACTATTTCCCATTTGTCCTTTTGGAAGTCCCACTAATTGACCAGAAGCTGTTAAAGTTGTATGTGGATATGTTTCCCATAAATTTGTAAATACTGGATTATTAGCTAAAGCAACTGCATTTCCATGTGTCTCTTTTCTTAGTCCATATCCATCTAATATCGTAAGTACTATTGGTTTTTTCATAACATCGTCTCCTTTTACATCTGATTATCATTTAAACAAAACATTGCATAAATTGGAATATATCGTACTTCTTTTTTAGTAGCAAAGTTATTTTCAGTTACACGGTAAGCTTCCATTACCGTAAATTTTTTCATAAATACAGAAAGTGACTTTGCTTTTGAATCAGATTTAGTAATTAATTCAATTGGTATAATCTTACCCATTCTATTTTGTATAACAAAATTTACTTCTGCTTTTCCTTCAGATTGATAGTAGTATAGGGCATACCCTGCCTCTGCTAAAGCTTTAGCAATACTATTTTCATATAGGATTTCTTTTATTTTTTCATCACTTAATAGTTGCTTTAGATTTGTATGTAACATAGATGATAATAATCCATCGTCTGGAAGATACAATTTAAAACTATCTTTTTCACGACAACTACTTAGTGGAGATTTAACAGTAGATATTTTATAACTTCTATATACAATTTGATTGTTTACTAAATAATTAATTGTACTTTCATATTCTTTAGCACGTCTTCCTGTTCCTAGGACACCATATTGAAACTTTTTATTTTCTTTTCTTAATTGCTCTGGTAATGATTCAATTACTTCAAGTCCACGTGGAATATCTATTAGGGTTGTACAAGTAATTAATTCTCTTTCATATACTTCTAATATTTTTTGTTTAATTATATCTAGTTGCTGTTCTGTCTTGCCTTGAAGAGAGGCGTCAATAACTTCTGGAAGTCCACCTGTTAATAAGTATTCTTGAAAAAGTTCTAAAGCAAGCTTATGAAAAGGACATGTTTTATGTTTAGTGAAAGATTCACGTATTAAATCAGCTAAAGCTTTTTCATTATGTGCCCACAAAAATTCTTCAAAATCCATTTCACTCATACTTTTAAATTGTAACTCTTCACCTTTAAACTTTGTTAAGTTATCTCTTCTTGACGTAATACCAATAATATGGTAATCACTATGTTCACTGCCAAATAACTTTAAACCACGAACAATATCTAGACTATTTAAATTGTCTAAAATAATTAAAGTGTCGTCAGGAAGAATTGTTTCACCTGATAAAAGAGAAAGATTTAAAATAATTTTATTGGTTGCTCTTTCTTTTTTAAAGATTTCTTCTATTGCTTTATTATTGCTTGTATTAAAATAAATTGTATTTTTATAATTTGTCTTACCAAACTCTAAGGCAGAATAACTTTTTCCTACTTGTTTAGGTCCATATAGAATTAATGGTTTTCTAATAATATCTTTTTGCCATTTTTGAAGAAATTTTTCTATCTTTCGTTCCATATTATGTATCCTCCTTACAGATTTTCTAAAATAAGTATACTTTTATTTTAGTAAAAAGTCAATGTTTTAAACGTTAATTGATACCTTAATAAAAGGTTATTATTTTTATAACTCTTTAAGTAATTTCTTTTCGGTATGAAACTAATAAACTTATATATAAATAATTTTTTGTATAAAAAAAGCATGGTAGTCCATGTCTTAATTTGTTAAAGGCTTAGAAAATTCTAATCTTAATTTATCTGCAACTGTTATTATAAATTCTGAATTGGTTGGTTTAGCTTTATCTATATCGACACTATGTCCAAATATTTCTTCCATTAAATCCCAGTTACCACGATTCCAACTAACTTCAATTGCATGTCTTATTGCTCTTTCTACTCTGGATACCGTGGTATTAAACTTTTTTGCTACTTCGGGATATAACTCCTTTGTAATTCCACCAATCAGTTCAGGATCCATATATACTAAGTTTATACTTTCTCTAATATATTGATATCCTTTAATATGTGAAGGAACACCTAGTTCATGTAATATTTTAGTTATTGCGATTTGTAAATTATTTTGAAAAACATCTAGTTCTTTGCCACCATATTTTACGCCTTCTGCTACTTCTATGATTCTTTTTTCTAAATCTTCTAGTTCAAATGGTTTTAAAATAAAATAATTTACTCCTAATTCAGATACTTTTCTAATCATTTCTTGGGTGTTATAAGAAGTAAATACTATCACTTTTTTATTTATTGCTTTTTTCTTCATATACTCCAGTACTGCTACGCCATCTTTATTTGGCATAATTAAGTCTAATAGGACTAAATCATATTCATCCTGTTTCTTTTCTATCAATCGAATTCCCTCTACACCATCATAAGCTTCTAGTGAAATTGTAACATCTGGTTTATCCTTAAAATATTCCTTTATCATTCCTACTAAACTCTTATTATCATCTACTACTAATACTTTTGTCTTTTTCATTTATTCTCCTCTCAGTACTGCACGTATTTTCATTATATAATAGGTTTTTAAAAAATGATAGATAAAAAAAAGACAAGTTTTGTCGAAACTGTCTAATTTGTCTATTTTTTTAGTTTTTGTAAAAATTCTTGTATCTTTTCTGGATGTAAACTCATTCCACCAATTAAGTAGCCATCAATTTCTCTTATTTTCTTTAATTCATCAATGTTTTTTTCATTAGCACTACCACCATATAATACTTTATTGCTAGGGTAATTAGTTTTTATCAAATTAATTACTTCTTTTATTTCAGTATTACTTGGTATTAAACCTGTTCCTATTGACCAGATTGGCTCGTAAGCAATAATTATTCTTTCTTTGTCATTTATATCATTTAAAATTGCTAGTTCTTCTCTTAGAATTTGTTCTACTTGTTTTTTTTCTCTTTCTTCTTTTGTTTCTCCCACACAAAGAATTGGTGTAATATTTTCTTCTAAAAGCCTTGTTATTTTTTCTTTAATCTCTTCATTACTTTCCTTTTGATTTTTTCTTCTTTCTGAGTGACCAACAATACAATATTCTACATTTAATGATTTTAATTGTGATGCTGATATTTCACCAGTATATGCTCCTTCTTTTGTACAACTTGTATTTTGAGCACCAAGTTTTATATTATCTAGTTTTGCTACCGATAAATATAAACTTGTAGGACAAAGAACTATTAAATTGTTATCAACTATTTTATTTAGTTCTTGTTGATATGTTAAAAATTCTTCAATTTTAAAATTACATTTATTATTTAGTGCAATAATCATTTTATCATCCCTATCTATAAAAGCTAATATCTTTTTCAATTTGTTTAGGCTTAATAAAAATATGCTTTTCATCTTCCATACCTAAATCTTCATAACCTTCACTTATTAAATACGAAGTATCTAGACCACCATTTTCATTTTGAATTAATACAACTTCTTCCATACCTAGATTTGTATAAGCATAGTTTTCAGTTTGTTTTAATAGCTCTCTTTGATCTTTTTTAGAACTTACACCATCTAGCTCAATTCTGCCTACTTTTAAATCTCTTTCAGTCTGTAAATGAGCAACATCTAGGATAACACCATTTTTATATAAACCTAATAAGGTATGTTCCTCGGGATAAACAGACTCCGTTTTTACTGTATCAAAAATAGTACTTGGTGTATTATTTAGGTCTGCATACTGTCTAAAAAGAGAAATGTTTTCTTGGTGACTATTATTTAAAATTACTACTCCATCTTGCATTTATTTTATAGCTTCCAATCCTGGTAACGTTTTTCCTTCTAGATATTCTAAGGTTGCGCCTCCACCTGTTGAAGCATGATAAACTTTGTCTTTAAAGCCACTTGTAGACGCTGCAGCAACAATATCTCCACCACCAAGAATGATTTTTATATTATTGTCTACAACAAACTGCAATAAGTTGTCTGTTCCTTGTTTATACTTTTTAAATTCATAAACACCTAATGGACCGTTCCATACAGCTACTTTAGCGTCTTTTAAATAATTTTCAAATAATTCTTGTGTTTTTGGACCAATATCTAAGCCCATTTCATTATATTCAATATCACTAATATCTTTGGTACGATACTCTTCATTTTCACTATATTCTGTTGTTACAGCTACATCAACAGGTAAAACTATTTTATTAGGGTAATCTGTTACCATTTTTTTACAGAATTCAATATTTTCTTCATCTAAAAGTGATGTTCCTATTTCATATCCTTCTGCTTTTAAGAATGTAAAAGCCATTCCTCCACCTATTAAAATTTTGTCTGCTTTTTTAACAAGGTTTTCAATGACACCTATTTTATCTGCTACCTTAGCTCCACCTAAAACTACAACAAATGGGTGTTCTGGATTATCAAGTTCTTTTAAAGCATTTAATTCTTTTTCTATTAAGAATCCAATGCATGAATTTAGGTGTGAAGCAATACCTACATTTGAAGCGTGAGCTCTGTGGATTGTTCCAAAGGCGTCATTTACAAATACATCTCCTAATGAAGCCCAGTAAGAACCGAGTTCAGGATCATTTTTACTTTCTTTTTTACCATTTAAGTCTTCATATCTAGTGTTTTGAACAAGAACTATATCTTTTTCTTGCATATTATTTATCGCATTTTCTAATTCTTCACCTCTTGTTGTAGGAACAAAGGTTACTTTTTTACCTAGTAGTTCTTCTAATCTTTTAGCTACTGGTGCTAAATTATTTTTTTCTAAATCACCTTCTTCTTTTACTCTACCAAGATGTGAAAATAATACTACTTTAGCATTTTGTTCTAGAGCATATTTAATAGTAGGTAATGCTGCGGTGATTCTAGTATCATCTACTATCTTTCCCTCTTTCATTGGGACATTAAAGTCACAACGTATTAGTACTTTTTTATTATTTAAATTCATATCTTTAATTGTCTTCATTAGCTATCTTCTCCTATCTAATTTCAGTATAGCATTTTTTCCATAGAAAAAAAAGAAGTTACCTTCTTTTTATTGTTCCATTAAGTATTTAGCTGTTCTTACCATTTGGGCAGTATAACTCATTTCATTGTCATACCAAGATACAACTCTTACTAATTGTTTTCCTTCTACTTCTAAAACACTTGTAGAAAGGCCATCTACTAAAGATCCACAGTGTCTACCAATAACATCGCTTGAAACAATAGGATCTTCTGTATATTGTAGTGTTTCATTTTGAGCATTTTTTAATACATTGTTGATTTCTTCTACAGTAGTGTTTTTACTAAACTCTAGTACTAAATCAATGACAGAACCTGTTGGAACTGGTACACGCATTGCTGCTCCATCAAGTTTACCATCAAGGTTTGGACATACTTTACCGATAGCTGATGCTGCTCCAGTTGAAGCTGGGACAATATTTGCAGCACAAGCTCTTCCACGACGTGCTTTAATTCCTTTTTTGTGAGGAACATCAAGTGTTGCTTGATCGTTTGTATAAGCATGAACTGTAGTCATGTATCCTTTTACGATTCCAAATGCTTTGTCTAATACATCTACTACAGGTGCTAAACAGTTTGTTGTACAGCTAGCAGCAGAGATAATTTTTTCATCTCCTGTTAAAATCATATGGTTAACGTTATAAACGATTGTTTTTACATCTCCTTTAGCAGGTGCTGAAATAATAACTTTCTTAGCTCCAGCATTAATATGTGCCATTGCTTTTTCTTCTGAAGTAAATTTTCCAGTACATTCTAAAACAACATCAATATTTAAATCTTTCCATGGTAAATTGGTAGGATCTGTTTCAGCATATACTTTAATACTTCTATTACCTACTACGATATTATCTTCTTCACTGTGAATTTCATCAATTCTGTAATTTCTGTGATTTGTATCATATTTTAATAAATATGCTAATTGTTCTGCATCAGTTAAGTCATTAATTGCGACTACTTCAAAATCTGGATCTTCTTCCATTAAACGAAATGCAAGTCTTCCGATTCTTCCGAATCCGTTAATTGCAACTCTTACCATTCTAAATTCCTCCTTTATTTTCATTATATAGTTTTCTATTTTATGTTTCAATATATTCTATTTTTTTTGACACTTTTTTGTCGAAAAAAATATCCACAAGATTTGTGGATATTTTATTCATGAAAACAACTTCCGCCAATAAATTCTCTAATGATGGAATCTTGTGGAATTACATCAGCTGGTATTGGTAAAAATAAATGTAAAAATTCAATTAAACGTTTTGCTTCTCCGTAGTAAGGAGAGTTTTGAGGAACAGAAAATAGTAATGGCTCTACATATGTTTTTAAGACACCTATTTCATAAATTAAGGCAGAGTTAAAAGTAAAGTCGGCATCATCTTGATAAGGAAAAATATATTTTTCTTCACCTTCTCTAACACTGTTCCATGCAGCAATTGTATTTTCAACACTGTGTGCTCTTGTTCTATTATCACGAATAATTCTTCTTAAAAGACGATTGTCTGTTGTTGAAACACGGTTGTGATTATCTATATTTAATTCTGTTAAAGCAGAAATATAAATTTTATATTTTTTACTTCTTGGAATATTAGTTAAAACTTTAGAATCTAAAGCATGTATTCCTTCAATTAATAAAATATCTTCTTCGCCTAGAGTCATTTCACTTTTATATTCTTTTGTTCCTAAAACAAAATTAAAGGTTGGTATTTTTATAGTTTTTCCATCTAGTAATTCACCTATTTGTTTATCAAATAACTTAAGATCAACTGCTTCTAAACATTCAAAATCCGGATTACCATCTTTATCTTTTGGTGTTTCATTTCTTTCAACAAAGTAATCATCCATAGATAATACTCTAGGGTGCAATCCAAAACTTTCTAAATACATTCTTAATTTTCTAGATGTCGTTGTCTTTCCTGATGATGATGGTCCAGCCATTAAAACAATCTTTATTTCTTTTCTTTTACTATTTATTTCTCTAGCTAAGTTAAGTAAACGATTGCTTTGTAACGTTTCATCTATTCTTATTAAGTCATTTATTTTTCCTGTTGAGACTACTCTATTTAAATCAACTGCATTTTCTACATCAATTAATTTAGCCCAGTCGCGACATTCTTGAAAAACTTCAAACATATGGGGATGATGTTTGTATGTTGTGATTTTATCTGGGATATATGTTGTTGGAAATTGTAAAACAAAACCATTTTCCTTGACATAAGTTAAGTCAAAATTTTTAAGTTTTCCTGTAGAAGACGGCATTTTATTATAAAAATAATTGTAGTAATTTCCTAAACGATATAGTGTTACATAACTATATGTTACATAAGTCATAATTCCTGCTTTTACAGTGTCATTAATACTTTCAAAATACTTAATTGCTTCACTTCTATCAACAGTACTTTTAATAATTGGCATATCAGCTTCAACAATACTTTTCATCATTTCTTTGATGTTTTTAACCTTATTTTCCGTTAAACGAAAGTTAGTTTCTATATAAATACCTTTATCTAGGGAATGCTGAACGCTCATATCAGCTTCATCACCATAAAGTTTTTTGATGGCGTAAAGAAGTACGTAAGTTAAACCACTTATAAGTGTTCTATTTCCTGACTTAGATGTTAAGTCAAAGAACTCTATTGTAGCATCATCATTTACTTTATAATTTAATTCTTTTAATTTATTATTAACACTTGCTAAAAGAATGGGATATTTATATTCTTTTTGAAACTCTTTTGAAATGTCATCTAGTGTTCTACCTTTGCTCATCTGGTATTTTTTTCCATGAATTGTTACTTCGATAGTTTCTATCATTTGCATCACCCTTCTTATTTTCTCTTATTATTGTATCATACTTTGTCGTTTTACAATACGTATAAATTATATTCTTTACACTTATACTAATGATAGGTGATAATAATGCTTGTACCGATGGTTGTAGAAAAAGAATTTGATGGTGAGCGTAGTTATGATATTTTTTCAAGATTATTAAAAAATAGAATAATTTTTATTTCAGGGGAGATTAATGATAGCTTAGCTAATCAAGTAGTTGCTTCTTTATTGTATCTTGATTCGTTAAGTCATGATGATATATCTCTTTATATTAATTCTCCAGGAGGGAGTGTAACAGCGGGATTTGCTATATACGATACAATGAATTTTATTAAAAGTGATGTTGCGACTATTTGTCTGGGTATAGCAGCTAGTATGGGGGCATTTTTACTTTCCAGTGGTGAGAAAAGCAAGCGTTATGCCTTACCAAATGCCGATATTATGATTCATCAACCATTAGGAGGTACGGAAGGACAAGCAACTGATATAAAGATTGTTGCAGATAGAATTATTTTATTAAAAAAGAAACTTAATAAAATATTAGCTAAAAATACTTGTCAATCTATAAAAAAAATAGAAAAAGATACTGAACGTGATTATTATCTAAGTGCTAAAGAAGCTAAGGAATATGGTTTAATAGATTTTGTTATCCAAAATAAAATAACGTGATTTCTCACGTTATTTTTTTTGATTTACTAGTGTTGATAGGCATTCTAAAACATTGGCTGCCCAATCAATAAATACTACGGTGATTAAAGTTACGACAAGACTAACAATAGCTGTGATAAACAATTCAAAATTTGATTGAGCAATTGATAAAATTATACAAATTGATGAAGATAATATTGCAAGAACAAAATAGCATACTTTAATAATTTCTAATCTATTAATTGTTTTGTTGTATCTAGCTTGTGGAGTTGTAGGAACAATTGGTACTTCAACTACTTCTTCTACTGTTTCATCCGTAAACATTGCTCCACAGTTTGGACACTTAGTAGCACTTGCTGGAACCTCTTTACCACAACTTTCACATGTAAATGTTACTTCGAATCCACAATTTGGACATTTCTTTTCATTTTCATCAAATTCTGTTTCACATTCTGGACACCTAATCATATTTACTCCTCCTTTTAATTATTATAACACAAAAAAGGAAGAATTAGTTTTCTTCCATTTTCTTAAAACGATTAGCTAAATCTTTTATTTTTCTAAATCTATGATTTAATCCTGATTTAGATATAGGA
>CALVJZ010000045.1 GCA_944332465.1 uncultured Bacilli bacterium
CTGAGATTATTAATTATACTAATAAAATATTAAATTTAAATCATGTTAATGCAATACGTAGAGATAATAATAAACCTGTTATATTTAGAAGAAATATTAGTAATTTAAAAGAACAGTTGTTAAATGATATTAATTCTTTAAAAAGTGAATATGCAAGTATTGCGATAATTACTAAAGATGATTTAGAGGCTCAAAAATTATATAATTTATTAAAAGATGAAGTTAATATATCTTATTTGTCTTTAGAGACTAAAGGTTTTTCTAAGGAATTATTATTGGTTCCTGCTTATTTAGCTAAGGGATTAGAATTTGATAGTGTTATTTTATATAATGATCGTAATAATTCTTATAAGAGTAATGAGAGAAATTTATTATATGTAGCATGTACTAGGGCACAACATGAGCTTTATATTTATAATTAAGTATGATAAAATATCTATATACTAAGATGGTGATGATATGTTAAAAAATATATTTGGTGGTATTAAAGATAAATATAAGAAGTTTCAAGAAGAGGGAAATTTGTATGATAAATTATTAGTTAATGCTTATACATTACCTACATTTTATCCTTTTCAAAGTAAAGATAAAAAAGAAATAACTCTTAGTCCTAAAATACTTACTGATTTATGTGCAGATTTAAATTTAGAAGATGCTTATGCTATTAGGAGTGTTATTCCAATAGATGATGAGGTTATTTCTTGTTTATATGCTATTGAGTGTAAAACTAATATTAAGTTATATTTAGTACTAACAACAAAGTATTTATGGTTTATTAAAGATCATGGTTATTTAAAATATGATTATAATAATTTAGTTGTTAGTGTTATAAAAAATGGTTTTATGAGTAAAGTTGTATCTATTAGTAATATGTTATTTAATATTCATGGAGTTAATGAAGAAATAGATAAGTTTGTTAAATTTTTTATAGATAATCCTTATCGAGGAGAAGTTTTAAGTAAATATAATAGTATATTATGTGGTAGTGTTCCTACTACTTATTATTTAAATGATATTGGTTCTGGTATTAGTATTGGTAGTGATAATAGTGTTATTTTTCATACTAAAGATTTTCATTATAAATATATGATTAAAGATATTAAAAACTATGAACTGTTATTAGATGATATGGTGGCAAGAGAAAAAAGAAGTATGCATAGAGATAGATTAACAGGTGGTAAGAATAGTTGCTACGGAATGAGTATTAGAGTTACAGCTAATGATAAGATGTTTATGATTCCTATTTTAGAAAAGTCTACTTTTAATACTTTATATTCTTCTTCGACAGAGGTTTTTCGTAATAATAAAGCGTTTTGTGATACTTTAATTAATTTACTTGATGATTTAAATGAGAAAAGTTTAAATGGTGAAATATAAAAACGATAAAGGTTATTCTTTATCGTTTTTTATATTTGGTATTCTAAAGTAGAAAGTAGATCCTTTATTTGGTGTTGATGTTACACCATAGTTAAAACTGTGTAGTTCTAGTGCATTTTTTACAATAGATAGACCTAGTCCTGTTCCAATTAAGTTTCTTTTATGTTTTTTCTTATTTTTATAATATTTATCCCAGATATATGGTAAGTCTTCTTTTTTAATACCTTTTCCAGTATCTTTTATTTCTACTAGAATATTATCTTTTTCTTCGATGATATTAATAGTTACTTTATTATCTTCTCCAGTATAATTTATAGCATTATTTATTAAGTTATAAATTACTTGTTCTATTTTCTTTTTATCAGCGTTAATTATTATTTCTTTAGCTTTATGATTAAATATAAATTTATAATTTTCTGTTTCTTGAAGTACTTTGTAACGATGAATTATTTCTTTTACTAAGTTAATTAGATCAAAATCTGTTTTTTCTAGATTGTTAATGTTTGATTGCATACTAGATAATTCTAAGATATCGTTAACAAGTATTGTTAATCTATCAACTTCACTAATTATTATATCCATATCTTCTTTTTGTTTTTTCTTGTTGTTTTGATGGAGTTCAGTACTCATTTCAGCATAAGCTTTTATCATCGTTAGTGGAGTTTTTAAATCGTGGGAAACGTTTGCCATTAAGTCTTTTCTTAACTCTTCTGTTTTAGCTAATTCACCTTTAGCATAGTTTAGAGTAGTTGCTAGTTCATTTAATTCTTCAATGTCTTCTTTAGAATCAAATGAGACGTTAAAGTTTCCTTTAGCAATGTTTTTAGCAGCACTATTCATTTTAACAATTGGTTCGGAGATGTGACGTGAGATAAAATAGGCAACTAAGAATGATAAAAGTAAGACAATAATTGTAACATAGATAAGTTGGGTTCTAATAATACTTATTGTACCGTCTATAGGATCAAGAGAGGTATTTACAAAAGCGTAGTTTTTATCATCTAGTTTAACGGCTTGGATTAAAGTACGGTTATCATACATAGGATTTATTAATTCATAAGTTTGACTTTTTTTGTTACTTCTTATGAAATCTTTTTTATATTCTAGATTTTCTTCTTTTCCTGAGACACAACCTTTACCAAAGTAAGTAGAAGTATATAGGGTATTTATATTTTCATTTACAACTTCTACACATACACCACGATTCATAGCTTCTTTATCGATGATTGTGGCGATATTTACATTGTTTTTATATCGTTCTAAAGTGTTTGCGACTATAGCGATGTCTTTGGTCTTAGAGAATCGATAGAATTGATTCAAAAAAAGGACTTGGAATATCCATAAGAATCCAAGTGTTAAAAGTGAAAAAATTAAAAAATATTGCCATATTTTGATATGTAGACTATTCTTCTTCATTTGTTTCTATAAATTTGTAACCTATACCACGTACAGTTACAATATGATTTCTATACTTTCCTAAATTGTTTCTTAACATTTTGATATGAGTATCTACGGTACGGTCATCACCAAAGTAATCGTAGCCCCATAACTTTGATAATAGTTGTTCTCTTGATATCGCAATATTTTTATTTTTAATTAGGTAGGTAAGGATTTCAAATTCTTTCGGAGTAATATTGATTAGTTTATTATCAATTTTTAAAGTATGAGCGGAAAAGTTAAGTTCGAGAGTATTGAGTTTATATATATTGGGTAAATTTTGATTGGAACGATTATAGATTGCTTTAAGTCTGGCTATTAACTCCTTTGGTGAGAATGGTTTAGTTAAATAGTCATCAATTCCTAGTGAAAATCCACGAAGTTTATCAACTTCTTCTTCTCTTGCTGATAGTACAAGAGTAGGGATTCTTTTATTACTAGGAAGTTCTTCAAGCATAGTATATCCGTCCATTTTAGGCATCATGATATCTAATACCATAATGTCATAAGTATTATTATTAAGCTTTTCTAAAGCTTCTATTCCGCTTGCTGCTTCATCAGTAATAAAGTTATTAGCAGCACAATATTCTTTTATGACGTCTCTTATTCTTTGTTCGTCATCGACAACTAATACTTTCATTGAAATCCCTCCCTGTAGTAATATTATACAAAAAATTGTGTATTTTGCGTGAAATTATTATTTTTTCTTTATTTTAAATATTTTTTGACTTTATTTAGTGAATAAAAAGTTACTGCTAATACGTTTAAAGAGATGGCGATAATTAATGACCATAAACCTATTTTTAGGAAGGATAGTAGGACTAGAAATATAGAACGAATAAAGACTCCTATGGTTGTTGCTATCATAGCATCTTTACTTTTTCCTAAGGCATCTAATACCGAGGATAAGGGGGACTGAATATATTGAAATAAACATATAGGAGCAAGAAAACGGATATAAGATATTCCTTCATTAGTATTATAAATTAGTTTTAAAGGAATTTCTGGTACTATCATAAAAAAGATAGTAACTGGTATTCCAATTGCAAGAGAGTAAAATATAGCTTGTTTTATTTTTCTTTTTACAAATTGATAGTTTTTCTTTACATATTCTCTAGCTACAACTGGTAGTAGTGCTTGAGATATAGCCATTGTAAAAAAAGAGGGTAAGAGTAAAAGAGGCATAACATATCCTGATAAAATACCATATTCTGTTGTGATAAATTTTGTGTTATAACCTAAAGCTATTAAGGTAGAAGTTAGAAGAATGGGTTCTAGAAAATAGCCAATGCTACCTACTAGACGTCCTGTTGTATTTGGTATTCCTATAGATAAAGATTCTTTCATATAGTCTTTTTTGGGAATTAAGTCTTCTTTTTTTATTTGTACTTTTTTAGGTAAGAAGAGAAAAAGAATTAAGATAGATGATAATTCACTAATAACATTAGATAATATGATATAGCAAACTGCATATTCTAATCCTTTAGGTAAGAAAAAAGGTATTCCAATAATCATAAGAGTTAATCTTACAATATCTTCTATAAGATTAGATATTACGTGGGGAAGCATTTTTTCTTTGCCGAAAAAATAACTTCTACAGATACTAGATAAGCTGGTAAAAGGTATAACAACACTAATAGCAAGTATTGGTAGATAACATCTTGAATCATGTAGTAGAGTATTAGCTAGTGTGGGTGCAATAATAATGATAGTTATTATTAATAATAAATTGATAACTATAGATATGGGTAAAATTGAAAAAAATAAGCGGATATTATTTTTTCTTTTTTCTGCTACTAGTTTTGATAAAGCGGTTGGTAATCCAAATTGACCAATACCAATAAATAAAGAAAAAGTTGGTAAGATTATCATATATAGTCCTAGTCCTTCAGTTCCTATTAGTCTGGACATTACAATTTTAATAAGCATACCTAATACTTTAGTTAGTAAGCCACCTATTAAAAGAATAATAATTGATTTTATAAATTTTTCTTTCATGGTACAGTATATGGTTATTGTTGTTTTTCTATTAAATTTTAGAAAAAAGTATGCTCAAAAGAGTATATTTGTGATATGATTAATAGGAAGATATTTCAAAGAGTTTGGTGTCTACTTTTGTAAACCGAACATATGTAAAGATGTGTCAATATTTTTTGTCAATGAGATTAAAAAAAGAAGAAAAGTTAATATCTTTCTTTTATCTTTTCTTTGGAGTATGATAGACTAGTTTTAGAGGTGGATAGAATGAACGGATTAATCAAATTTTTAACAACTGAAGAGATGTTGGTGGTATATGGATTGATTGCGGTTGCATTTATATTATATATTGCGGTTTTGGTTTATGATAAAACTTCACTTAAAAGAAAGATGAGACAAAATACTAAAGAATTACGTAAGATTACTTTAGAAGAAGAAAGTGAAGTTAAAGAAGAAGTAAGTGAACCTGTACTTATTCCTATTGAAGAGAAAAAAGAAGAAGTTATAGTTAATGATTCTTTAGTTTTAGAACCTATTAGTGAACCGGTTAGTGAAGTTAAAATAGAAGAGCCAATTAAAGAAGAAGTTGTAGAACCAATTATTGTTAAAGATGAAGAAGCAAGTGATAGTGATGTTGGTAGTACGAATGAAGTTGTTAGTGATGAATTACAATATACAAGTATTGAACCTAATCAAAGTGAAGCACAAGCAGAGTTGATGAAACTTACGGAAACATTAGAAAAAGCTGAAGAAGAAGTTAAAAATATAGATTTAACAGCATTTGAAGAAGAACAAGAACAAAATGCTATTATTAGTTTAGATGAGTTGATGGCTCGTGGAAAAACTCTTTATGAAAGTGGAGAGTTAGAAAAACTTGAAGATGAAGGTAATGAACCAATTAGTTTGCAAGATTTAGAAGAGAGAATGAAAGCTAGTCGTGAAGAAAATACTGTTATGGCAGTTGAAACTGATAATAAAGAACAAATGAAGTTAGATGATTTTGTATCTGTTCCAACTACGGAAAATGTTGCAGTTACATCTCCTATTAAAGAGACAGATGTTTATGAACATAAGAAGTTTAAGAGTAGTCCTGTAATTTCGCCAGTATTTGGTATTGAAAGACCAGAGATTAATAGTAGTTCAGATATTGAGTTAGAAAATACAGCTAATTATGAAAAACTCGATGAAGAAATACGTAAAACCAATGAATTTTTAATGACGTTAAAAGAATTACAAAGTAAATTGGATTAATATTAAGCACCATCTGAAGCATATTATAATCATTTGAATAGATAAATTCTACTATTGAAGTTTGAACAGTTAAATTCCATTTAAGGGTAGAATTTACTTTTTCGTTTCACTTAGAAGAACTATAAACAACCAATAGGTTGTTTTTTTTATTATTTTTTTGTTATAATAAAACCCGTAAGAGTATAGAGTGAATTATATAGTATAGAGGGTGTGTAGTGCAGTATGAAAAAAATAATAACAGTAGTAATAGGAATAACCTTGTTATTGATTCCAGATATAGAGGCTTTAGCAGAAACTTCAGAAGAAATAATACCTGTTTTTGATATAGAAATAAATTTTAAAGAGAAAAATGGCTGGGTAGAAGAAAATGGTAAAAGGTATTACTATGAAGATGGCCAAATGGTACACGGCTTTAAGGAGATAGAAGGAAAAACTTATTTCTTTGGAATTACTAAAGGAGCCTTACTAACAGGATGGCAAGAGTTACCAGAAGGAAGATTCTATTTATACGAAGACGGAAGTGTAAAGCAAGGTTGGAATGAGATAGAAGGAAAGAAATATTATGTAGAAAACAATTATGTTACACGAGGCTTCAAAGAAATAGAAGGAAAGACCTATTTCTTTGGAATCACTAAGGGAGCCTTACTAACAGGATGGCAAGAGTTACCAGAAGGGAGATTCTATTTATACGAAGACGGAAGTGTAAAGCAAGGTTGGAATGAGATAGAAGGAAAGAAATATTATGTAGAAAACAATTATGTTACACGAGGCTTCAAAGAAATAGAAGGAAAGACCTATTTCTTTGGAATCACTAAGGGAACCTTACTAACAGGATGGCAAGAGTTACCAGAAGGAAGATTCTATTTATATGAAGACGGAAGTGTAAAGCAAGGTTGGCAAACAATAGAAGATAAAACTTATTATGTAAAAGATAATTATATAGTAAGAGGAACTCTTGAAATTAATGAGATACCATATAACTTCAATGAAAAAACAGGAGCATTGATTTACGGAGTATATATTACAGAAGATAATCAAGTATTTATTATAGATAAAAATGGAAATAGATTATATGGATGGCAAAAGGTAGAAGGAAAAACCTACTATATTGAAACTGATGGATATGCAGTACATGGGTTCAAAGAAATAGAAGGAAAGACCTATTTCTTTGGAATCACTAAGGGTGCGTTACTAACAGGATGGCAAGAGTTACCAGAAGGGAGATTCTATTTATATGAAGATGGAAGTGTAAAGCAAGGTTGGAATGAGATAGAAGGAAAGAAATATTATGTAGAAAACAATTACGTTGTGCGAGGAGCAAAAGAACTGGATGAAAAAATATACTATTTTAATAATAAAACAGGAGAATTAAAAACTGGTAAATATAATGAAAATGGAAATGAATGCTATTATGATGAATATGGAAAGTTAATTAAGAAACAATACATTCCTAAATATTACAGTCAAAAAGATTCCAAATGGGCTAATACTTATTATGGATCAGGAAATATGAAAAATACAGGATGTGCTCCAACTGCTATGGCGATGGCCTTTGACAGAATACTAGGTAGAACTATTTTACCCATTGATGTTGCCTATTATTTATATCACAATACTAGCGAATTTAATAAGCCAATATTGGGAGCTAGTGGACTTGCAGTTCAAAAAGCTGCAACACATTTTGGAATTTTATGGAAAGGAATCTCTACTCAAAAGCAATTAGAAGAAGCTTTGAGTGCAGGCAAGATAGTATTTGCTAATGTCGGACCTGGAAAATTTACCAAGCCGGGATTGACTCATGCGATAGTATTATATAAAATTGAAAATGGTACAACATATGCCATGGATCCATATAACTCAGGAAATAATGGAAAGATAAGTATTGTGGAAGTATGGAATCAAAGAAGTAATAATTCATACGATTTAAGAGGGGGATATGCATTTTATGCATTAGGATAAGCTATTTAATATAGCTGCTGAAATGAAAAAGAAAATTCCACTTTGAACAGTTAAATTCCATTTAAGGGTAGAATTTACTTTTTCGTTTCACTATATTAAGCACCAATGGTGCTTTTTTTGTATAATTTTACTATTTATGATATAATATGAGACGAAATGGGGTGTTGCTATGAAAAAGGATCCTTTAAATATTGCGATATTAGTTTGTTTAATTATTGTTATTATTTTACTTGTTTTATTACTTATACCATTTGGAGATGAAAAAAATAATAAGACTAGTAAAAAAGATGTTAAGACTGAAGAAAAAGTTGATAAAGAGTTAGAAGATAATCAGTCATTATTTACAGATACTAGTAAGGCAAGTAGTGAAGAAGAAGTTGTTAGTTATGTAGAAGAAGTTAGTGATGAGGTTGAGAGAGTTGTTTCAAGTGGTGAAGATAATAAAAGTGTAAAAGAAAAGCTAGAAGATACTTTTATTACGCTTACAGACTTTATTTTTTATGATGGTACGATTAAGGGTGTCACTTTTGATGAGTTAACTGATAGTGCTAAAGAAAAAGTGCTTACAGCTTATGAGAAGATTGATTCTAAAATAGAAAGTTATTTTCCTAATTATAAAGAAAATATAAAATCTAGTGCTAAAAAAGGATATGATACTGTTGTAGAAAAAGCAAAAGAATTAAAAGATAGTATTGTTAATAAATATAAGGAACAAGTAGGAGAAGAGGCGTATAATAATACTGTAAATAACTTTAATGAAGATAAAGATCGTTTTGTAGATGCGTATAGTCCATATGTCGAAAAAGGAAAAGAAGCAGCAGGAGTTATTAGTGATAAGGCACAAGATATATGGGGTGATGTTAAAGATAAGGCTAGTAATTGGTATCAAGAGTTTAAAGAAAGTAGGGGGCAATAATGCGTGCTGGAATATTGACGTTAGGTTGTAAAGTAAATACTTATGAAAGTGAATTTATAATTAATGAATTAAAAAAACGCGGTTATGAAATATGTGATTTTAATGAAGTATGTGATGTTTATATAATTAATACTTGTACTGTTACTAATACTAGTGATATTAAATCACGAAAAATGATACGTAAA
>CALVJZ010000046.1 GCA_944332465.1 uncultured Bacilli bacterium
TTTAAAGATGTTGCAGGATTAAAAGAAGAAAAAGAGGAAGTTAAAGAATTAATTGATTTCTTAAAAAATCCTAAAAAGTTCCAAAAACTTGGTGCTAGAATTCCAAAGGGAGTTTTACTATTTGGCCCTCCAGGAACAGGTAAAACTTTACTTGCGAAAGCTGTAGCTGGAGAAGCTAATGTTCCATTTTACTTTATAAGTGGTTCTGACTTTGTTGAGTTGTTTGTTGGTGTTGGAGCTAGTCGTGTACGTGATATGTTTCAACAAGCTAAACGTAATGCTCCATGTTTAATATTTATTGATGAAATTGATGCAGTTGGTCGTCAACGTGGTTCTGGTATTGGTGGAGGGCACGATGAGCGTGAACAAACTTTAAACCAATTACTTACAGAAATGGATGGATTTGGTGCTAATGAAGGAATTATCATTATAGCTGCTACTAACCGTCCTGATGTCTTGGATCCAGCGTTACTTCGTCCAGGTCGTTTTGATAGACAAATTACAGTAAACTTACCTGATGTTAAAGGTCGTGAAGAAATTTTAGGTGTTCATGCTAAAAATAAAATTTTAGCAGATAACGTTACTTTAAGTAACTTAGCTAAACGTACTCCTGGATTTAGTGGTGCAGACCTTGAAAACTTACTTAATGAAGCAGCTTTACTTGCAGTTCGTCGTAATAAAAATGAGATTACTATGAGTGAAATTGATGAAGCAACAGACCGTGTATTAATGGGGCCTGCTAAAACTTCTCATAAATATAGTGAAAATGATCGTAAACTTGTAGCTTATCATGAAGCAGGACATGCTGTTATAGGTTTAAAACTTGCTCATGCTAATGTGGTTCAAAAAGTAACCATTATTCCACGTGGTTCTGCAGGTGGATATAATATGATGGTTCCTAGTGAGGAAAAAATGTGTTCTACTAAAACAGATTTACTTGAGGAAATTACAGGTTTATTAGGTGGACGTTCCGCTGAAGAGATTGTCTTTGGTGAAATTACAACTGGTGCTCATAACGACTTTGAGAAAGCGACAAAGATTGTACGTTCAATGGTAACTGAGTATGGTATGAGTGATTTAGGACCATTACAGTTTGAACAACAAAGTGGAAGTGTTTTCTTAGGAAGAGATTATAATAAACCTCAACATTTTTCTAATGAAGTAGCAAATGAAATTGATATGGAAATGAGAAAAATAATTGATGGTTGTCATAAGAAAGCAAAAGAAATTATTAATAAAAACAAAGATTTATTAGATTTAATTGCTAATACATTATTAGAATATGAAACTTTAACAAAAGAACAAATTGATTATTTAGTTGAACATGGCAAAATGCCTGAAGAAAATGATGAAACTAATTATGAAAAGATGTCTGTTACTAAGTTAAGAGAAATAGCTAAAGAAAAAGGTGTTAAAGGATATTCTAAAATGACTAAGGCAGAATTGTTAGCAGAATTAGATGAAGCAAATAAATAATTTGCTTCTTTTTTATTGTGTTATAATTTTGTTGGAGGTAGTACTATGAAAAAAGTAAGTATTGAAAAAGTTAAAGAGTTAAAGAATATTAAGAAAGGAGCAAGTGAGTTTAAGAAATTCATATCTCGTGGTAATGTTGTAGATATGGCTGTCGGTGTTATTATCGGTGGTGCTTTTGGTAAAATTGTTACAAGCTTAGTACAAGATATCTTAATGCCTTTAATTGGTGTTTTATTAGGTGGTCTTGATTTCACATCATTATCTATAAAAGTTGGTAGTGCTAATGTTGCTTATGGAACATTTTTACAAACTATTGTTGATTTCTTAATTATATCTTTCTCAATATTTGCAGTAATTAAACTTTTTGAAAAATTCAAGAAGAAAGAAGAAGTACAGGAAGAAGTTAAAAAAGCTGATGATGTTTTATTACTTGAAGAAATTAGAGACTTATTAAAAAAACAAACAAAAGGAAGTAAATAACTTTCTTTTTTTTATTTTGTATGATATATTAAGCCTTGCAAAAAGGAGTTGGAGTTTATGGAATGGAAGATTGGCAATGTTGTTATAAAAAATCAAGTTGTATTAGCGCCTATGGCTGGTATTTGTAATTCTGCATTTCGTCGTATCTGTAAAGAGATGGGCTGTGGGCTTATTTATGCTGAGATGGTAAGTGATAAAGCAATTACATTTCATAATCAAAAAACATTAGATATGTTATATATGACAGATGAGGAAAGACCTTTAGTACAACAAATTTTTGGTAGTGATAAGAACTCTTTTGTGATTGCTGCTAAACATATTTATGAGACAATGAAACCGGATATAATTGATATTAATATGGGATGTCCTGTTCCTAAAGTAGCAGTTCGAGCTCAAGCAGGTAGTGCACTTTTAAAAAATCCTGATAAAATCTATGAAATTGTTTCTGCTGTTGTTAGTGCGGTTCCAATTCCTGTAACAGTAAAAATTCGTAGTGGTTGGGATCAAAATCATATTAATGCTAAAGAAGTAGCTTTAGTTTGTGAAAAAGCAGGAGCTTCAGCTATTTGTGTTCATCCTAGAACAAGAAGTCAAGGTTATAGTGGTAAAGCAGATTGGTCAATTATAAAAGAAGTAAAAGATAATGTTAATATACCTGTTATTGGTAATGGTGATGTCAAATCTCCAGAAGATGCAAAAAGAATGTTAGAGGAGACTGGTTGTGATGCTGTAATGATTGGTCGAGGTGTTTTGGGTAATCCGTGGCTTATTAAAAATACGATTTCTTATTTAGATACTGGAGTTTATTTAAAAGATATTTCTCTTAATGATAAATTAAATATGATCTTACATCATTTGGATTATTTATGTAATTTAAAAGATGAACATATTGCTGCTTTAGAAATTAGAAATCATATTGGTTGGTACTTAAAAGGTGTTAAAGGTGGTAATGTAGTAAAAAATAAAATCTATCAAACAACTAAGATTCGTGATATAATTTCTATATTGAATGAATTTAAGGAGGAGCTAGATGGCAAAGAGTAAAAAAGTAAAAGAAGCAGATATTATTGAAGAAATTGAAAAGAAAAAAGAAGATAAAGAGAAAGATAAAGTAAAAGTGATAAAAGAACAACCTCAAGAAAAAGCATTGTTTGTTCAACGTTTTTTGGCTTTTGTTATCGATGTTGTTATTGTTGTTTTTGTAGCGTCAATTATTGTTTATCCTTTTTTAGATTATGAATCTATAGATAAATTAAATAGTCAAGCTTTTGAAATTATAAATGATTATGCAAGTCAAAAAATTAGTCTTGAAGAATATAAAACAGAGGTTTCAGTTGTAAGTTATGAACTGGCTCAAAAACAAGGTTTATATTCAATAGTAACAGTACTATTAAATGTTTTATACTTTGTGGTGTTCCAATTAAAAAATAATGGGCAAACATTAGGTAAACAACTACTTAAAATAAAAGTTAAAAGTACTACAGATAGTGAATTGTCTGTAAATCAGATGATTTTTAGATCCTTTATTATTAACGCAGTATTAGCTGATTTAATATGTTTTGGACTTTTACTATTTGTTGATAAAAATTTATATTTTGATATTGCTGGGCTTATTGGTAGTATTCAAGGTATAGTCATTATTGCATGTATATTTATGGTAATGTTTAGAAAAGACCGTTTGGGTATTCATGATATGGTTGCTCATACCGAAGTTGTAAGAACAGATTTAGTAAAGGAGATGGAAGAATGCGAGAGTTAAGTGAACAAGAAGTTGTAAGAAGGGAAAAGTTGGAAAATATTAAAAATCCATATCCAGAAAGATATGAAGTTAATTATGAATTGTGTGATGCAAAAGAATTAGAAGATGGTGTAACAGGAGTTAGAGTTGCGGGTAGAATTATTTTAATGCGTAAAATGGGTAAGATGAGTTTCTTAACTATTGGAGATATTAAAGGAAAGTTACAAGTTTCTATTCGTATGGATTTGGTTGGAGAAGAGTCTTATAAAGAATTTAAAGCAAACTATGATATTGGAGATTTCATTGGTGTAGAGGGTGAGATGTTTACAACACATACTGGTGAGAAAACCGTTCGTGCTGATAGTATTACTTTCTTAGGAAAGGCATTAAAACCACTTCCAGAGAAATTTCATGGTGTTGAAGATGTAGAAACTATTTATCGTGCTAGATATTTAGACTTAATTATGAATGATGATAGTAAAGAAAAGTTTTTGTTTAGAAGCCGTTTTATTCGTGAAATTAGAAATTATTTGGATGAAGCTGGATATATTGAGATAGAAACACCTATTTTAAATAATAAGGCAAGTGGAGCAACAGCTAAACCTTTTATTACTCATCACAATGCTTTGGATATTGATTTATATTTAAGAATTGCGCCAGAAACTTATCTAAAAAGAGCTGTAGTTGGTGGATTTAATAAAGTTTTTGAACTTGGTAGATGTTTTAGAAATGAAGGAATTGATGCTACACACTTACAAGATTTTACAATGATAGAGGGTTATTGTGCATATTATAATTATAAAGATAATATGAAGTTTTTAAGAGAAATGTTACAATCTGTCATTATGAAATTGTTTGGTACTTTGACTATCACTGTTGGTGATAAAGAAGTTGATTTAAGTGGAGAATGGGAAGCTGTAAGTTTTCGTGATTTAATTTTGAGATATAGCGATATAGATATAAAAGAATATAATACAAAAGAAAAATTGTTGCAAAAGATTAAAGATGACCATATTGAGATTGATAGTGAGACACCTCTTGAAAACTTGGGTTATGGTAATTTGGTGGATCAATTGTATAAGAAAGTAGCAAGAGTTCATATTGTTAATCCTATCTTTTTAACGGAACATCCAATTAGTTTAAGTCCTTTAGCTCGTGCTAATGATGATGATCCATCTATAACAGATCGTTTTCAATTAGTTATTAATGGTGCAGAAATAATAAATGCTTATTCTGAACTTGTTGATCCTCAAGAGCAAGAACGCAGATTAGAAGAACAAGCTAGACTTAAAGCACAAGGTGATGAAGAAGCAATGCCAATGGATTATGACTATATTTCAGCAATGGAATGTGGTATGCCTCCAATTAGTGGTTGGGGTATGGGTATTGATAGAGTTGTGCAATTATTAACAAATTCTCAGAATATTAAAGATGTTATTATGTTCCCATTAATGAGACCTTTAAATGAATCCGAGGAAGACTCAAAATAGAGTCTTTTTCTTTTGTTTTCACCAAAATTTCATAAAAAAAATAGTCAAATGCTTGTAAAATTTTTTTGATATAAGTATAATGATAATGGGAGGTTAAATATGAAAAAACATAATACATTAAAAGTTGTCCTTATCGCTTTAGCTGTAGCTATTTTGCTTTCTTGGATATTACCAGTTGCATCGTTTTATTCAAGTGGATACGGCTTTATAGATGGAGGATATGCACAAGTAGGATTATTTGATTTATCTAATTATGTTATTACAGCATTATCTTATTTTGGATACATTTCACTATTTGTTTTAATTGTTGGTGGATTTTATGGTGTCTTAAATAGAGTTGGTGCTTACCGTACTTTATTAGATAAATTAGCAGCTTGCTTTAAAGGTAAAGAAGTAGTAGTTTTATCTATTATGATGGTACTAATTGCAGTTTTAACATCAGTTTGTGGACTACAATTAGGATTAATTGTATTCTTTCCAATGTTAGTATCTCTTATTTTATTAATGGGATTTGACAAAGTTGTTGCAGCTTTAACTTTAGTAGGATCTACTATGATTGGTCTTTTAGGTACTACTTATGGTTACAATAATACAGGAATGATTACAAGTATTTTAGGTAATAAATTTACTGATGATATGTTAGTAAAATGCATTTTACTTTTCTTAGGTTTATTATTATTAATTTTAAATACTATTTTATATATTCGTAAATCTAAGAATAATGCAAAGAAAGTAACTGTTAAAAAGGTAGTTGCAAAAGAAACTACAAAAGATAAGAAAACAACAAAAGCAAAAGCAACTAAAGATACTAAAGCAGCTGTTAAAGAAGAAAGTGTTGTTGTAGTTGCTAAAAACGAAGAAGAAGAAGATTCTTATGTTCCTGCTGCAGTTAGTGGAGAAAAACATGTTGTTTGGCCATTAGCAGTTATTTTAGGAATTATCTTTGTTATTCTAGTATTATCATTTACTTCATGGTCTGGTGCCTTTGGATTAGATTTCATGCAAAAAGCTCATGATGCAGTTGTTGGATTTGAAATTTTTGGGTTCCCAATATTCAGTAAAATTTTAGGTTCTGCAATTAATCCATTTGGTTCATGGTCTATTGTTGAATTAATGGTAGTAATGGTTGTATTTATGTTAATTTTAGCTTTAATTTATAAAGTTAAATTTACTGATATGTTAAGTAATTTTGCTCAAGGTGCTAAAAAAGCAATAGCTCCAGCAGTAGTAATTTTATTTATTTATACAATCTTAGTTGTTACAACATATCATGGATATCAATTAGTTATTGATAAAGCTATTTTAGGTCTTACTGATGGATTTAACGTATTTACTACATTTATTGTTGCTATTTTATCAGCATTATTTAATGTAGATGCTTCATATGCATTCCAAAGTTCTTTACCATATTTAGCAAGTATTGTTACTAATACTGAAAATTATTCACTTATTTCAGTTGTATATCAAGCTGCTTATGGTTTTGTAATGTTAATTGCACCAACTAGTATTATATTAATGGGTGTTTTATCTTACTTAAAGATTTCATTTGGAAAATGGTTTAAAGCAGTATGGCAATTATTATTAGAATTATTAGTTGTATTATTAATTATCTTTACAATTTTAGTTCTAATTTAGTAAAGAGCCTTAGGGCTCTTTTTTTTGTCGTAATTTTGGTTATTCAATTTCTTGAAAAAACATTTTTCTATTTTTAGAATAAGAGTAGGAGATGATATTATGTTTTCAAGATTTTCAGAAGATGCACAAAAAATATTAATTATGGCAAAGAAGGAAATGCAAGAGTTGAAACATCCATATGTAAGTAGTGAACACTTGTTGTTATCAATTTTGCATTATAGTTCTTCTTCTTTTCTTGATTTTTTAAATAAATTTGGTCTTAATTATAAAAAATTTAAGGATAAATTAATTTCAACAGTGGGAATTGGTAAAAAAAGAAGTAATTGGTTTTTATATACACCTATGTTAAAGAAAATATTAGAAAATGCTTCTGTTGATTGTAAAGATGAAGATAGAGAGGTTTTAGTATCAGATTTATTTTATTCTTTATTAGAAGAGGGAGAGGGTGTTGCGAATAGGGTTTTAATGAGTATGGATGTAGATGTTGACTTATTATATCAAGAGATGCAAGATAAGATGATTTCTAAGAAAAAGGTTTTATCTAAATTGGCAATAGAAGAGTTTGCAATAGACTTAACAGAGGAAGCAAAAAATGGAAAATTAGACCCTGTACTTGGACGTGATTTAGAAATAAAACAAATTGTGGAAATTTTACTTCGCAGAAAAAAAGGTAATGCTTTGTTACTAGGTGAAGCTGGTGTTGGAAAAACTGCTTTAGTTGAAGAGTTGGCAAGAAGAATTTCTTTAGGCATTGTTCCAGAATTTTTAAAGGATTATCGAATATTAAATGTTCCTATTTCATCTTTAATAGCGGGAACTAAATATAGAGGTGAATTTGAGGAAAGAATTGGTAAAATGATAACCGAGATTGAAAACACGCCTAATATAATTTTATTTTTTGATGAAATTCATACTATTATAGGTGCTGGTGGAGCTGAAGGGGCAATTGATGCTTCTAATATTTTAAAACCTGCTTTAGCACGTGGTAAATTAAAAATTATTGGAGCAACAACTAATCAGGAGTATTTAAAATATTTAGAAAATGATAAGGCTTTTGATCGAAGATTTCAAAAAGTATATGTACATGAATTAAATGATAGTGATGTGTTAACAGTTTTGATTAATTTGAAAGAGATATATGAAGACTATCATTCTGTTATTATTCCTAATGCTATATTAAAAGATATTGTTAAATTATCAAATCAATATTTAAAAGGAAAGCAACCTGATAAAGCTATAGATTTATTAGATTCATCTTGTTCTAAACTAGTTAATTTTGAGACTTCTGATTCTAGGAAAATAAATGTTTTAAAAACAAAATGTAATGATTATTTGGCAAAGAAGAATGAAGCAATTATAAATAATCAGTTTTTATTAGCTTCTAGTTATTGTAAAAAAGAAAAAGAATATAATTCTAAAATAAACAGTTTAGAAATAAAAAGTTTATGTCATAAGAAAGAGTTAACATTAGATATAGTTTATAAAGTTATTTCTGAAAAAACAAAACTTCCTTTTGGAAATATTAATTTTGACTTTAACAGTATTAAAAAGAAATTATGCAATATTGTTTTTGGACAGGATGATATTATTTCGGAAGTTGTTAAAACAATGAGTTTAAAAAATGAGATATTGAGGCCACAATCTTATTTATTCGTTGGAAAAAGTGGTGTTGGAAAAACTTTTTTAGCTTCTAAGATAGCAGAAGAGTTTTATTCTAAGGTAGCATTTATTAAATTAGATATGAATGACTATAGTGAAGCACAGGCGGTTAGTAAACTTGTTGGAGCTTTACCGGGTTATGTTGGATATCAAGATAAAAGTTCTTTAGTTGATAAAATAAAAACTTCTCCTAGTTGTTTTTTGTTACTAGATAATATTGAAAAAGCTCACCCTAAAGTTTTAAGTTTTTTTATAAAAATGTTAGATGATGGTTATATAATGAGTTCTTCTGGTGAAAAAGTAAGTATTAAGAATAGTGTTGTTTTTATGACATTAAAGGTTAGTGGTGAAAGTAATTT
>CALVJZ010000047.1 GCA_944332465.1 uncultured Bacilli bacterium
TTTCGATTATTTTTTCTTTTTTAAATTCTTTAATTTGTGATATGTTGCGAAGGCTATTTTATATGTTTTATACCATAGTGGTGAAATTATATAATCAAATTCACCAATTAATTCAACAACGTGTCCTCCAAAACTTTTTTTAAATAAGTATAGTCCATATAGAGGATTTTCTTTTCTAAAATCTCCTGTTATGCCATAAAAGTTATATCTTTTATATTTATTTTCAACGGCATATTTAACACCTGCAAAGTGAATCGTATATGCTGATTGAAATTGCATTACATCATCTAGTGTTCCACCATGTAGAGATAACACTTCATTTCCATATACTAAAAATAGTATCCCACCTAGTAGTTTTTTGTTTCCATATTTTTCTTTGTATTCTTTAATTTTATTTAATTGATTGTTTAATCTTTCTATATTTTCTTCATTCTTTTTATTATGTTGTTCATACTTTTTAGGATTCATTTTTAGGATGTTGTTTTCATATTTATAAGTTCTATCCTTTAATTCTTTTTCATTTTCTTCTAGTTCTAATTTAGTATTATCTTCAAATTCGTTAAAATCTATTTCAGCAACTAATATTTTTAAAATACCATCATCATGAAGAGCGTTCCACATACTTTCATAGTATGATAGTGGTCTATCAACAAACTCACGTCTATCACTTGTATGTTGCATAATATCTTTGAATAGTGGTAGTTCATCTTTTGTTATTTCTCTAGTGTGGATACCTGAACGTTCATTTTTTCTTAGTATTTGTCTAGTCTTAGATTCCATATCTTTCATAACTTCATCTAAAGTTTTATTTTCTGTTTCAATAACATGCATCCATCTTGGTTGTAAGGTATCTTGCATTAGATTAAATCCAAAATGTTTATAACCTAAGTCTTTTAAATTTTCAATACAAATACTATTATCTATTCCATTTTCTACAATATTTCCGTCATTATCTCTTTCTTTATATTCTACATAGGGGTCTATTTTTATAAATATAGCGTTTTCTTTTTTTGCATAGTTTTTTAATTCGTTAGTAAATTCTTTTAAAGTATTTTTATCTTTATAATCTATTAAAAATCCTCTTGGTGCGTAAAACATTTTCTTTTTTATAATTGGTAATGTTTTGGAAAGAATTAAACTACCTGCGATAATTTTTTTGTTTTTTTCTAAACCTAAGTAATGTGCTTCCCAACCATTCTTCTTTTTTAAATTGGCCCAAGATATGGTTTGATAAAAAGTGATTTCAGGGTTTTTGTCTGCAAATTTTTTAAATTCGTTTTCAGTTATTATTTTTAACTTCATTTTCAATCACCTTCTTACTTTTTCTTCTTATTAAGTGTCTATATATTGGGACTAGTTTAGTAAAGACAAAATACATAGGTTTATTGGTAATATAGTCAAATTCTCCTAAGAATTCGATGTAGTCTCCACCAAATTTCTTTTTGAATTCGTGTAGTCCAAATCTAGGATTATCTTTTGATAAATCACCTATTGTTCCAAATTGGTCATATACTTTTAAGCCTTTTTCTTTGCAGTATTTTAGGTGTTCTTCATAGGTGTAATAATTAACATATGTCTCAGTTAAAATGTTATGATTTCCAGCATATAAGACCCAGGCTTTATCAGCATATTCTACAATCATATGGGCACTTAAAGTGATGTTTGTTCCATATTTTTCTTTGTATTCTTCATATTTTTTTATTTCGTTTGTACAATTATCTTTTTGTCTGGTTAGTTCTTTTAATTTGTTTTTAGCACTTTTACTTAAATTATCAATTGGTAAAATAGAAATTTGGTTATTTATCTGTTTTAGGTTTTCTTTGATACTGTTTATAGTTTTATCTAAATTAACTTTTCCTAAAAATAGTGTTGCTTTAGCATTTTCACTACCATTTAGTATTTCATATAGTGTTTTATAATAATCTTCATTATATGAAACAAAGTCTTTTCTTGTTTCAGTTAAAGTCATTAAATGATAAAATTCATGAATATCTTTTTCAGTACCTATTTCTACATATGTGTTTAATTTTTTAGCTTTAGCAATACGTTGTTTTGTGGTCTTAGAAAAATGATTTTCAATTTCTTCTATAGTTTGATTTAAATCTATTCTAAAAGTATATCTAGGTTGCATTGTTTCAAAGTTTTTGGTAAAGCCTTGATGCTTATAACCTAATTTTTTTAGTGTTTCAAAAATTTTATTTGTATCATAAGGAAGAGGTTGTTCTTCTCCTAGGTAGTTTTCATCTTTATAAATTAAATCGGGATCTATTTTTATAAAAATGGCATTTTTACTTTTAGCATATTTTACTATTTCTTTGGTCATCTCTTTTACTAATTGTTCATTTTCATAATCTATAACATATCCTCTTGGACAATAAAAATAACTATATTTCATTGGTAGGTGTTTTTCTAATAATAGGGCTGTTCCTAAAATGTTTTTATCTTCATCTATTAACCCAAGATAGTGTGGTGTTTGTCCTTTTTTTTGTTTTGCTAGTTCTCCCCAGGCGTATGACTGTAAGAAGTGAGATTTTTTTTGTTTCTTTAAATAATTTTCATAAGCATCTTCTTTTAATTTTACTAATTTTGCCATTTTATCATCCTTTCTTTTCATTCTTTAGTATACCATAATAACATAAAAAAAGAACACTTTTTGTGTTCATATCATATACATCCCATCTTCTTTTTGTAAATAATTATTTTCTTTTTTTTGCTCTAGTGTTTTTATTCTTTTTTCTAAATCGTTTAGTTGAGCTTTTATTTTTTCTATTTCTGTTATTATGTTTTCGTTAGGTGGAGCAATAGGTGGAATATAGGTAAATGAAAATGGATTCATAGGCGCCTCCTTTTTACTATATGCACTGTAAGTGATTTCTGTTATAATATATGATGGATGTGATATTATGAGACTTAGAAATGTAAAAAATAAAGAAGAAATATTATCTTCTTCTAAATTTTTAGTAAAGAATCCTAAAGATTATTGTGGCAGATGGAAGGAGTATTTTGGCAATAATAACCCTATTTATATAGAAATTGGTATGGGGAAAGGAAAGTTTATACGAGAAAATGCTTTGAAATATCCTAATATTAATTTTATTGGTATTGAAAAATATGATAGTGTTGTAGCAAAATGTTTGCCTAAAATAGATGATAGTCTTTCAAATCTTGCGATTGTTAGAATGGATGCTTTAGAGATTGATAAAGTTTTTGCACATGAAATTAGTAGAATTTATTTAAATTTTTCTGATCCGTGGCCTAAAAAACGACATCATTTACGAAGACTTTCTAGTAAAGTGTTTTTGGAAAAGTATTCTTCTATATTTTTAGGGGATTATGAGATTTTAATGAGAACTGATAATGAAGACTTGTTTTGTTATTCTTTGATGAGTTTTAGCGAAGCTGGTTATGTTTTAAAAGATCTTACTTTTAATTTGCATAACAACACAGATGATATTATAACAACGGAATATGAAGATCGTTTTTCTTCGAGGGGTATGCCAATTTATGCAGTTAGAGCGATTAAGTGTCTAAAAAAGTAAAGATTGGGAAAAAATTTTTACATTTACTAAAAATTTGATATAATGTAGTAAGAGTAGGTGAATTATGAAAAAAAGATTAGTTTTACTCTCTATTTTGTTATTATTTGTATCTGGTTGTAGTATTAAAAAACTTAGTACTACAGACTTTGTGGAAAATATGGATATTATTTTATCTGAGGATGCAAAACTAGCAAATTCTTATTTTGATGGATATAAGTATTATGTACCTTCTGGTATGAGATTTGTTAATAAAGATGATTATAATGCTTTATTACTTGATAAAAATGGTAATAATTACTATTTATATGTTGATGCGATAGGTTATTATCATAAATCTAAAAATACATATAAGGTAGATAAAGATGCTTATTATTCAGAAAAATTAAAATATGGAAAAAAGAATGGTTATATTGAAATTAATGAATATGATGATGATTATTTTGTAGAGATGGTATTTAATTATTGTAAGATTGAAGTTTATACACCAAAGAAATACTTAGTTTCTACTATTGATAATATTTGTTATTTATTGCGTTCTGTTGATTTTAATAAAAAAATATTAGAAAGTTTAATAGGAGAAAATGTTTTAGATTATAAGGAAGAAAGTTTTAATATTTTTGAATCACAGGCAGAAAATAATAAGTCAGTTTTAAAATTTGAAGATTGGCAAAATGCAGAAATTGAAAATAATGGTCATATTCCAGATGAAGATAATTTTGAATTGAATGATATGGATTAAGAGGTGAGTTCATGAGCGTTTTTGATAAGATTAAGAATGCTCTTTTTGAAGAAGAGTATGTAGAAGTAGAAGAAAAACCTAGAGTAAAACCAAAGAAAGATAAAATAAAAAAGGAAAGAGAAGTAAAGGTTCATGAAAAACCTATTGCGAAAAAGGTTGTTTTACCCGATAAAAGAGATGAAATAGAAGAAGATTATGAGGATTATAAACCTAAAGATGAGGACTTTGAAATAGTTCCTGAAAAAGAAGACCGTGAAGAATTTAATTTTGTTGATGATAATGAGTTTACTGAACAAAATTATTATCACGAAGAGGTAACACCTGAACCTAGAATTGTAGAAGTAGTTAAGAAAGAAGAAACTTTAGAAACTCCAACTACAAAGCATGAAGAAGTTGAGGTTAATTCTTATTATTCAAATGATGATTATAATAAGAATTTATATCATGGTGGAGATTATACAGATAATTTATCTCATGAATATGGCACTTATGAAAAAGAGAAAAAGCCTGTATTTAAACCATCTCCAATTATTTCTCCTATTTATGGTATTTTAGATAAGAATTATAAGAAGGAAGAAATAATGCCTAAACGAGAAGTACATCTATCTAGTTATTCACGAGAAAGAGTAACGGTAGATGAGGTTAGAAGAAAAGCATATGGTAATTTAACTGATGATTTAGCAGCTGATATAAATGGTGAAGAAGAGAAAAAGGCTAAAGTTGTAGAGGAAGTTAAAGAAGAAGATAATTTATTAGTTGATTTAAGTGATGATGAAAAACCAACTGTATCTGAAGTTACGGTTGGAGATGCAGAAGAATATTTTAATGATTTAGGGTTAGAATATAATATTGATTATAAAGATTCAAGTAAAGAGAGAGCAACTGGTCGTAGAGTTACAGAGGATTATGATGAAGAAGAAAAGAAAAAAGAAGAACCTGTAACTGATAAGAAAGTAGAAAGTGTTGTCGCAACAGATCCATCTACTGATGATAATCTTTTTGATCTTATTGATTCTATGTATGAAGATGAAGATAAAGAATAAGGAGGTTAGTTTATGGATGTATTAAATGCAATTTTACCAATACTTTTATATATATTTGGTGTGATACTATTAATTGTTTTAATTATTTTAGGAATTAGAATGATTCAAGTTTTAGATAAGGTAGATAAGGTTATTGATAATGTTGATGAAGTAGTAACTGATGTATCAAAAAAAGTTAATTCATTCAATGGTTTCTTTGATATCTTAGATAGAACTGGATATAGTATTTCTATGATAGGAGATAAGGTTATTGGACTTTTCTCTGGTATTGTTTCTAAAATATTTAATAAAAATAAAAAGGAAGAGGAGGATTTATAATGAGTAAACAAAAAGGAAATGGGATTTTTAAGTTTTTAGCAGGTGCTGCAGTTGGTGCGGGACTTGGAGTTTTATTTGCTCCTAAAAAAGGTAGTGAAACTAGAGCTGAATTAAAAGCTAAAATTAATGAGTTAGTTCTTCAAATTAAGAATATTGACATTGAAGAAGTAAAAGAAGAATTTAATGCTAAAGTACAAGAAATTAAAGAAGAAATTGCTGATTTAGATAAAGAAAAGGTATTAGAGATTGCTAAAAAGAAAGCTGCTCAATTAAAAGATAAAGCTCAAGAGTTAGTTGATTTAGCTATTGAAAAAGGTACTCCAGTATTAAGAGATGCTGCTGAAGAAGTTCGTCTTAAAGCAGTTGATGTAACTAAAGATGTTTTAAAGAAATTAGAAAAGAAAGAAAAGTAATTCTTTTCTTTTTGTTTGCAAAAAGAAAAAAGTATGATATATTAGATACATAATTTTTGTTGATAAATGATTAGTAGTAAGTATTTTTTGTTTGTAGAGATTCAGTGGTTGGGTGAAAACTGAAAAGAAAATATTTACGAATTACAACATTTGGAGAAAATACGTTTATCGCGTTAAGATATTAGAGAGTATAGAGTAATCTATAAAGTAAGGTGGTACCGCGAACTATTCGTCCTTATAGGGGAATAGTTCTTTTTTTTGGAGGTGAATTATGCATATTGAATATGAAGTTAGAGTCTTAGAAATTAATGTTAAAGAGATTGAAAAGAAATTAAAAGAAGTTGGTGCTAAGTTTTGCTGGGATCATTTACAAAAGCGATATGTTTATGATTTTATGCCAAAGATAGAAGGTAAATGGATACGTTTGCGTACTAATGGAGACAAGACGACACTTACAATTAAAAATATTGTTTCATCACAGATTGATGGTACTCAAGAGTTAGAGATTGTTGTTGATGACTTTGAAAAAACAAATTCAATATTGAATGAGTTGGGTTTTGTGGCGAAAGGTTATCAAGAAAATAGACGTCGTCAATATATTTTAGATGGGGTAGAAATTGATATAGATTATTGGCCTTTAATTCCTACTTATTTAGAAATTGAAGGAAAAAGTGAGGAAGAAGTATATAAAGTTTTGGAAAAACTTGGTATTTCTAGAGAAAAGGCTACTAGTCGTGATGTTGAGGGAATATATTTAGATTATGGATATAAACTTGATGATATTTATGAATTAAAGTTAGAGGAGGAAAGAAAATGACATTATTTGAAGAATTACAATGGAGAGGTTTAATTAAAGATATGGCTGGAGAAGATTTAGCTAAAGTTTTAAATGGAGAACCAATTACTTTTTACTGGGGAACCGATCCAACTGCTGATAGTTTACACTTAGGACATTATTCTTCTTTAGTTACTGCTAAAAGGTTAGCTAAGGCAGGACATCATCCTATTCTTTTAGTAGGTGGCGCAACTGGTCTTATTGGTGATCCTCGTCCTACGGCAGAACGTGAAATTATTTCTAAAGAAAATCTTTTAAAGAATTTAGAAGGAATCAAAGCACAGGTAAGCAATATATTTGAAGGAAAAGCAGAAGTTGTTAATAATTATGATTGGTTTAAAGGTTATGAATTAACAGACTTTTTAAGAGATGTTGGTAAATATATTAATGTTAATTATATGTTAGATAAAGATATTATTCGTAGAAGATTAGATTCAGGTATTACTTTTGCGGAATTTACATATACATTAATTCAAGGGTATGATTTTTTATGGTTATATGAAAATAAAGGATGTATTCTACAAGCAGAAGGTTCTGATCAATGGGGCAATATTACAACAGGTCTAGATTTAATTAAGAAAAAAACAGGTAAAGAAGCTTATGCTTTTACTATGCCACTTGTGTTAGATAAATATGGTAATAAGTTTGGTAAGAGTGAAGGTAATGCTTTATGGTTAGATAGAAATAAAACATCTAGCTATGAATTATATCAATACTTAATAAACGTAGATGATGAAATGGTTATTTCTTATCTTAAAATATTTACTTTCTTAACACCAGAAGAAATAGAAGAGTTGGAAAAATCAAATAAAGAAAATCCACATTTAAGGGAAGCACATAAAGCACTAGCACGTGAAATTATTACTGATTTACATGGTGAGGAGGCATATTTAGAAGCTGTTAAAATAAGTGAATCTTTATTTAGTGGTAATATAAAAGATTTAACATCAAAACAATTAGAAGATGCTTTTAAAGGAATTGAACCTTTTGTAGCAAAAGAAGAAAATTTAGTTGATTTCTTAGCAGAGTTTGGAGTTTGTTCTAGTAAGAGAGAAGCACGTGAATTTATAAATAATGGTTCTATTAGTGTTAATGGAGATAGGGTAACTGATTTAGAGTTTAAAGTTAAAAAAAATGATGCGATAGAACATAAATATGTAGTTATTAGACGTGGAAAGAAAAAATATTTTATTGGTAAGTTTGTCTAAACGGAGGTTTTATGAAAATAACTATAGTAAGACATGCAGAGACTGAGTATAATCATATAGGGGTTATGCAAGGTAATAGTAATTATGAATTAAATGAAAAAGGTAGAAGAGAGTGTAAAAAACTTAGAGAAGAGTTAAAAGATGTTAAGTTTGACTATTGTTATATGTCTCCTTTATTAAGAGCAGTTGAAACAGCTTTTATCTTAGTTGGTGATAGAGTTGAAACATTTCCTGATAAAAGATTAATTGAAAGAGATTTAGGTGATTTAGAAGGTCATCCTAGAAGTGATTATGATGTTTCTAAATATTGGAATTATGATTTAAATTCAACTGATTTGGGTGTTGAAGGAATACAAAGTGTTTTTGCGAGGGCAAAAGATTTTTTAGATTATGTTATTCCTAAACATCAAGGAGAACATATTTTAGTTGTTTCTCATAGTTCTGTAGTTAGAGCTATGCATCATTTGTTGCATCATACTAATCTTCATAATGATAAATTGTTTGATTTTCCCATTAAAAATTGTTATTGTGAAACAATAGAAGTTATTGAAATACAAAAAAAATAGGCATTAGAACTGACTTGATAAATTTATACACGAAATAAAAAGTTCTTAACTATGACAACATCGATAATTAATTGGTGTTGTT
>CALVJZ010000048.1 GCA_944332465.1 uncultured Bacilli bacterium
TCCATTTATAAGTTACTTTTAGAGTATAACATAAAATAGTTAAAAAGTGAATACCTAAAATAAAAAAGACTTTGAAATGAAATGCACCCTTGAAAGTAGACATCAAAAAAAAGACTAGGTCAAATATATGATAGAATAGCATCTCGAAAGGAGGTGCTTTTCTTATGGCTCAAAAGGGGCAAAAGTTTAATAATTATTCATATGAAGAAAAAATTAAAATAATTGATGAATATTATAATGTTGGCGGTTCCACATATAGTCTTGCAAAAAAATATCATATATCAAGATCAACTATTAGAAACTGGATTGAATTATACAAAAAAAATAAAACTATTTCTAAAGAAGAAACAAGAGGAAAATCAAAATTCGCAAGACCTATAACCTTAGAAGATTATAAAGAAAGGTATGAAATACTAAAAAAATACCAGGCCTTCCTCAAGGCACAACGAGAGAGAAAGTAACTTTTATTAATCTATATAGAGATAATTATAAGTTGTATAATATGTGTGCTGTATTAGAGATAAGTCCTAAAACTTATTACAAATATAGAAATAAGGAAGATCCTGATTATTATGATTATTTGATAATTAAAGAGATATTTGATGATTCTAAAGGCACATATGGTTATCGTAGAATTGTGGAAGGCCTAAAAATCAAATATGGGGTTGTAATGAACGGAAAGAAGGTATTAAGAATAATGAAAAAATATAATTTAGTTCCAATGCATTATTGGAAATCAAAAAAGAAAAATAAAAACACAAGAAATGAAGAAAATGTTAAGCCAAATCTAGTAAACAGAAAATTTGATGTTGATAAAGAAAATAAAATTTGGACAACAGATATTACATATTTAATATTTAAGGGATCAAGAGCATATTTATCAACAATACTAGACTTATATGATAGAAAAGTTGTTGCATATAAAATATCAAAGCATAATGATATTAAATTAGTTACCGATACTTTAAACGAAGCCATAGCAAAAAGAAAAGATGTATCTGGAGTCATATTACATTCTGATCAAGGGTTCCAATATACATCTTACGAGTACAAAGCTATTTGTGAATCAAATAGTATTCAAATTTCTATGTCCAGAAAAGGAACACCTATAGATGATTCACCTATGGAGAGCTGGCATGCCCTTCTAAAAAAAGAAACTTTGTACAACAATAATATATCATCTTTACAAGAATATATACAACTTGTAGAAGATTGGATATTATTTTACAATACAAATAGAATTAAAGGCAAGAAAAAACAAAAGAGAAAAACTTACACAAAAAGAGAAAAGTAACATTTCACTTTTCTCTTTTTAATATCCTAGTCTTTTTTTTGATGTCTACTAAACAGGTTTCACATCATTTTTAGGCTTTTTTTGGTTTTTTCTTTGTTTTTTCTTCTAATTTGGTATTTACATTTGTTTTTATAATACTATAGACAATAGATGATATAGGAACACTTAATAACATACCTATTATTCCACCAATACTAGCACCTATTGTTACAGCGACTAAGACCCAGATACCAGGTAATCCAACTGATTTACCTACTACTTTAGGATAAATTAAGTTACCTTCTATTTGTTGTAGAATAATGATAAAGATAATAAAGATTAAAGCTTTAGTAGGATCTACCATTAAGATTAAGAAAGCTCCAATAAATGTTCCAATGAATGCTCCAAAGACTGGTATTAATGCGGTAAAACCAACTAATACTGAAATAGTTGAAGCATATGGTATTTGTAATATAAACATACCTATAAAACATAATATACCAATGATTAGGGCTTCTAGACATTGTCCACTTATAAAATTACCAAAAGTTGTATTAGAAAGTGCAGCAATTTCTTTAAGACGTTTTTCTTTCTTTTCAGGAAGATAAGCTTTTATTATTTTATTTAGTTGTCTTCCTAAATCTTCTTTTTTCAATAATACGTATATAGCAAAAACAATTCCTAAAACAAATGATGTTATAGTACCAATAACAGTTGATGCTACTCCGACTGTTGTTTCAACAATTTCTTCTTTATTGTTATCTACATAATTTGTTATTTCAACTTTAATTTTATCAAAATTATTTATAAATTTATTTATATCTTTTTCTTTAATTCCAATATTATCTAACAACTTCATAGTTTCTTGTTTATAAGAATCAAAGTTTTCTGTAAATATTTCTGTCGTGTTTTGTAGTTGAGGAATTAGTAATCCTAATATTAAAGCTAATAAAGCAATAATAATTAAAAAAGTTGTAATTACTGATGTTGGTCTTTTTAGACGTTGCCATGTCTTGGTATTTTTTTCATTTAGTTTTTTAAACATTTTATTTTCAACAACATTAAGTAAAACATTTAAAACAAAGGCAATCATAGCACCAATAATAAAAGGCATAAATATTTTTATAATGTAAGTAATAAATGACCAAATTGGTTTTATATAAATAAAGATAAAGATAAGAATTATGGTAAAGAAAATTAATTCCATAATAGTTCTTTTATTTTTTTCTAAATTAAACATAACATCCTCCTCTTAATTGTTTAACATTTTATCATAATTATTCAGTTTTTTCAACAGAAAAAGGTCTTAGTGTAGACCTTTTTGATATATAGGCGATGATTGTTCTGGTAACAAATCAAGTGTTGCTTTTATTATTACAGGTAGTTGACATTCTTGATTGGTTGATGTAAAAAACGGATTATCTTTAAACTCTTCTTTTATAGTGAATTTTTACTCCTGATAATGGTGTTGTTTCATCATATCCTAAAATAGCTAAAGCTTTTTGTTTTCATTTCTTCTTTTGTCATATTATACTCCTACAAATTAATTTTTTCTTCAACTTCAATATCTTTATTTATTAGTTTTTTAAAGTTAGTAAAATCTTCTTTAGAGCCAACCACCATTCCATAATGAATTGGTATTACTTTCTTTGGATTAATTTTATTTGTAAACGTTGCTGCTTCTTGGTAATCCATCGTATAAGTACCACCAATTGGTATTAGTAAAATATCACATTTTATATTTTCATTTTCTTCTAGGGCATCAGTATCCCCTAAGATGTAGTAGATTTCATTATCTAGGGTTATAACATAGCCAAGCCAATTATTTTCTTTAGGATGAAAAGCTTTATTTTTATTATAAGATGGTACTGTTTTTATATTAATACTATCTATATTTAACTCTTCATTAGGCTTCATTATTATAATATTTTCTTTAGAAAAACCTAGATTAAGAGATTCTTCTAAAATATCACTTGGTCCTATGATTATGGTATCTTCTTTTTTTATTTTTAAAATATCTTCACTAGAGAAATGATCCCAGTGAGTATGAGTTATAAATATATAATCTGCATCATGTAGTTCTTCTGTTTTTAAAGGATCAAAGTAAAGTGTTTTTTCTTTCATAATTTTAATACTACTTTGACAATTAACTGTTAACATATAAATCTTCCTTTCTTTTTTATTTCCAGGGAATAATAGTTAATTTAGGCCATTTTTCTTTCCATCTTTTGGTTTTAAGTTCATAATCTTTTTTTATAAAATCAATTTTTACAGGTCTTATAATTAGAGAAAATAAATCTTCTAATCCATAGGGAGCATATATTTTTAATTTATCATTTTCTAATCTAACACCTAGACAAGTAATTGTAGTTCCCCATCTTGCGATAGCATCTTCTATTGAGCTATATGGTTTTATTACTCGGTTATATTTTTTTATCCAGATGGGAACACGACATTCATTCTTTATATCAGTTTTAACATTTAAATCTTTTAAAGTTTTTTCTAAAGCTTTAATTATTTTATCTTCCTTTTCGTAAGAAGTATCTTTATCATAATAGACAATGTCATAGTCTGAAATATTTTTATCTATAGGATATCTATGAAAATAGTTAAAGACTGTTTGATTTATAGCTCCAGCACCAAGATAATAATTTTTAAAATCATTGTTTTCTTTTTGATAAATTTCTAGTCTTTTTAATATTTCTATTAATTTTTTATTTTTATTTAAGATTGTTTCTAATTGTTTAGACATAATTTCTTCATTGAAATCCCAGATATTTAGTCTACCTATAGAATAAATAGGATAAGTTAAGACTTCTAAATCGTCTAAGATCCAAGCATATCTACCTTCTTTATACTCTCCACAAATATATTCTTGATAATTATCTTTTTTTAGTTTTTCAATCCATTCTTTAGTCATTTTGATACAATCTTTTAAATTAACTTTACAAATAATTTGACCATATGAATAATTTTTATCTTTAATAAAAGGTATTAGTTCTTTATTTTCTTTAGTTACTTTAGAAACACTTGCGTGAATATATAGTTCTCCGCGATATGATGTTTTCCAAGAACGAGTTTCTATTTTTTTTACTTTTTCTTTAATTAAAGTTGCATATGGTTCTTTGATACTAAGTACTTTCATTTTATCTCCTCTTTTTTATTATAGCATAAAATTTATTTTTTAGTTTTTTTGTGATATAATTCTTGGTGATGTATATGAAAGACAAAGCTTTTTTGAATTTTTATTATTTATTTTGGATATTTATAGTAGGTTGTGTTGTAGGATGGTTGGTCGAAGGTGCATTTTCTTTAATTCGCTATCAAGAACTTGTAAATCATTCTGCTCTTGTTGTAGGACCATTTAATGTAGCCTATGGTCTTTCTGCGTGTTGTTTATCAATGTTATTACATAAATATAGAGATGATGGTCTATTAAAAATTTTTGCAATTGGTTTTGTAGGTGGATCGATAGTAGAATATATTATGAGTTGGGGAATGGAATTGGTTTTAGGTTTTACTGCCTGGGACTATTCTAATAAGTTTTTAAATATTAATGGAAGAATTTGTTTTACGTATTCTTTATTCTGGGGACTTTTAGCAATCGTTTGGATAAAATATATTTATCCATATATGATTAAACAAATTAAAAAGATAGATATAGATTTTGGTAAAAAAGTAATGAAATTTTTAATTATCTTTTTAATATTAGATTTAATTTTAACATTTAGTGCAATTGAAAGGGCAAGAAGAAAAGAAGATGGTATTCCACCAAGTAATTCTTATGAAGTCTTTTTAGATAAGACGTTTAATCAAAAATATTTACATAATATGTTTAATAATAACTGGGGTGAGTAAAGTGAAGATTGTTGTTTTTAGTTGTAAGACTGGTGGAGGTCATAATGCTTGTGCAAATTATATTAAAGAAGAATTTAGAGAAAATGGTATAGAGTGTGATGTTGTTGATTATTTTGATTTAGTTGGAGAAAACGCTAGTAAGATTGCAGAAAAAATTTATTTAGATTCTACTAAGGGTAATGGTAAAGTATTTGGTAGTGTTTATAAATTAGGTGAATTATATAATAAAACTAATATAACTAGTCCTGTTTATATTTTAAATAAATTAGTTAAAGACAAATTATATCAATTTTTAGTTGATAATCATTATGATTTAGCAATAGGTACACATCTATTTCCTTGTTTAGGACTTACTGCTGTTGAAAAAGAACATCCTATTTTCTTTATAAATGTTGCGACTGATTATGAATGTATTCCTTTTTGGAAAGAAACTAATCCAGATTACTTTGTTATTCCTAGTCCCCTACTTATTGATAGATTTGTAAGTCAAGGATTTAAAAAAGAAGTATTATTACCATTTGGTATTTCTATTTCATCTAGGTTTTTAAATCAGGAGATTGGTGATGATATTCCTAGAGATAAAGATATGGTATTAATTACTTCTGGTAGTATGGGTTTTGGTCATTTAAATAATGTTGTTGAAAGAATGTTAAAAGAAATACCTGATACTTATATTACTGTTATTTGTGGAAGTAATAAAAAGATGTATAATATGTTAAGTAAAATAGATAATCCTAACTTGATTGTTAAAGGGTTTGTTAATAATATGAGTGAATATATGAAAGCTAGTACTGTTGTAATATCTAAACCTGGTGGAGTTACTACTACAGAAGTAGCAGAACTTAGAAGACCATTAATATTAATGATGCCAATTCCAGGGGTTGAAGATTATAATATGAATTTCTTTAAAAATCATCAAATGTGTTTAGCAGCCAGAAATATAGATGAATTAGTAGAAAGAACAAAACAATTACTTGATAATAAAACACTACAAGATGCTATTATTAAGAACCAAGAAGAAAATATTAGAAGTTATTCTGCTAAAGCATTAGTTGAATTTGTTATAAATAAAATGAAATAAGCACCATACTGGTGCTTTTAAATTTCTATTATTTTGTGATTTAAGCTTTTAATATATTTTTCTAAATCATTATAAGAAATAGAAATAGTGGCAGTATTTCTATTAGGATGAACTAAGATGTTTTTATCTTTTAGTTCTTTATCTAAGATAACTGTTACTTTATTTTCTTTATCATTTATGATTGCGAGAGGAGTTACAGAACCTGGTATTATTCCTAATACTTCTTCTAGGGTTTTTGTTGATGCAAAATGAAATCTGGTGACTCCTAATATTTCTGATAAATTATTTAAACTAATTTGTTTATCTTCTGGTAATGTATATAAAAATAGTTCTTTCTTTTGGGTTTTTAAAAATAAGTTTTTGCAACCAAGACCATCTATTTTAGGAACTTTTTCTTTTGCTTCTTCTACTGTGTAAACAGCAGGATGTTCTACTTTTTCGTAAGTTATATTTAATTCTTCTAGTTTTTCTTCTACAGTCATATTCCCACCTACTCTTTTATAGATTATTATTAGGCATAAAAGATTAAATAAATAGCTAACAATAATAGAATAATAAATAGTATAATTCCAATTAAGAATAATGCAGCTATTTTATTATTTTGTGTTACTTGTTGATTAGCTACATGGTTTTCCATTGGTAATGGTTCTGGTCCTTCATCAATTATAATTTCTGGAGGATTAGGATTCTTTTCTTTGGCATCAGCTGGTATATCTTCTAAAAGAGCTTGAGTTTCACTATCAAGTTCTAAATCAGTAGTACTCTCTTCTACTTGAGGAGTTTCACCTACAGCAGTTGGATTTTCTTGTTTTTCTTCTTCAACAGGTGTTTCTTTTACTTCTTCCTCTTCCTTTGGTATTAGAGCAAAGCCACAACTTGGACAAGTATTTGTAGTATCATCTAATTTTGTTCCACATTTTGGACAGAACATATTATCACCTCATTCTTTATATTATCAGTTTATCATTTAAAAAGTTTTTTTACAAATTATTAAACTAATTAGTTTTATCGATGATGATTAATGGAATATATATTTCATCAGCACTATATCCGGCATGTTGAGATACTAAAATATCATCATCTGACATAAGTAAAGTTTTGTTTTCATCTTCAGCAATAGCAATAAAATCCCCTAAAGCATCTTTAAATAATGGATGTGGTGTACCATCACCAAAGAGATTTGATTCTATAACATCTTCTTTAGTATATAAATTAAAATATTTGCCAAAGTATTTTTTAAAAAGTTTTACAAATTCATCTTTTTTACCATCTTTTATATGAAATGAGATAGCACGTTGTTCTAGAGAGGTTGTTTTAGATAATGTTTCAACAATATCAGGATAATCCATTAGGAAAATATTATCAATTTTAATATGACCATGATCAGCAACAATAAAGATAATTGTGTTTTCTAAATTGTTAGTAAACTCTTCTACTTTTTTATTTCTAATTTCTATTTGTTCTTTTGCTTCCGGACTATCTGGTCCAAAACGATGCATAGTATGATCTGGTTCATTGTCATAAGCATAAATATATTTTTTACCGTCTGTTTTAGTATAATTTGTAATTTTCTCTAACATATCATCTAAGTCATAATAAATTTCTTTTTGAAATGTATATAGTTCTATTCCTTTACCAAGGTTATTTTCTTCTATTTGTTCAGCAATAGTTTTTAAATTATAATATTTATCTTTTATGTTTAAAAAGTCTTCGTCTTCTTCATCTTTACCTTTTTGTGTTTTTCGATATAGTGTAATTGTTTTATCAATAGGTTTAATATAGACGTTCCAACCAAGATATCCATGTTCTATGGGATTTAGACCGGTTATCATAGATGAGGTGGCAGCAGTTGTGGTAGCGGGAAAGACAGTAGTAATTTCTTTTTTCTTATGTTTTCTTAGAAATGAATCTTTGGGAAGTGTTCTATCTAGTATTTTGGAACCTAGTCCATCAAACAAGATAACAACAACATTTTCTGGTTTTTTTTCTTCTAATAATTCATCAATATAAGGTAGTGTGTTATGTTTAGGTGTTAGACCAAAATATTTTTCAATAGAACATGCAAAATTAGTAATACACTCTTTATAATTATTTTTAACTTTCATGATATTTCCTTTCAGTCATAGATATTGCTTCTTTTAATAATTCTTCTAAATTATCGATTGGTTTTTTCTCATAATCAATTTCATATAACCAATCCAAATATTTAATTTTTTGAGCTTCGTTTGGTCTACCATAAATTACTTTTTTAGAAGGTAACCAATAACCAAACTCTACATTGGTTGTAAAACCTGACATTTCTGGTATTCTTCTTGGTACCCAGAAGACAATAACAGTTGCTTCTGTTAAAGCCATTTTTTCCCAGGTTGCTTGATCTATATAATCTTCCTTTGGATGCCAAGTAGAATATTCTGGTACATAGACAAGTCCATCAAAGCCTTCTTTTTCTAGTATTTCACATGCTTCTTTACGCCATGATATATC
>CALVJZ010000049.1 GCA_944332465.1 uncultured Bacilli bacterium
TGCTAGTAGAATTAGTAGTGTTACGGGTAGAAGTGACCAACCATATTATGTTTATCAAAAAAAATAAGTGTTATCAAAAAAAGGTTGACAGCAACCTTTTTTTCTATTATACTAGTGTATGAATTTGGAAATGGAGGGATATTATGGCAGTTAAAATTAGATTAACAAGAATGGGTGCTAAAAAGAAACCTACTTATAGAATAGTAGCAACTGATTCAAGACGTCCTAGAGATGGTCAATATATCGAATTAATCGGTACATATGCACCTGTTGGAGAATGCAAAGTTAATATTAAAGAAGAAGTAGCTTTAAAATGGTTAAATAATGGTGCTGTTCCTACAGATACTGTTAAAAACTTATTTACTAAGGCTGGAATTATGAAAAAATATACTGAAGCTAAAGAAAAGAAGGATAAGTAATTATGGATTTAGTTCAGTTAACAGAAGAGATTGTTAAATCATTAGTAGTAGATACAGATGCAGTTAGTGTAAAAGAATTTCCTACTGATGAAGAAAATGTTATGTTAATACAAGTAATAGTTGCGGAAGATGATATGGGACGTGTCATTGGTAAAGGTGGAAGATGTGCTAATGCTATTCGTACACTAGTACAAGCAAGTAGTGCTTTGAAAGATAACAAATATATAAAAATAGATATTGATAAGTTCTAGAAAGCAATTTTGCTTTCTTTTTTGTTTTACTTGTTATATAATAATTTTGAGGTAAAAGATATGGAAAAGGAAATTAGGATGCCTAATCATATTGGAATTATTGTTGATGGAAATGGTAGATGGGCAGAAGAACAAGGGTTATCTCGTAGTCAAGGACATTTAGCAGGTTTTAAAAGATTAAAAGAGTTGTGTATTTATGCACAAGAATTGGGATTAAAATATTTGTCTTTATATGTCTTTTCTACAGAGAACTTTAAGAGAAATAAGATAGAAGTAAAGTTCTTGATGGATTTATTTTCTGAAAAGTTTCATAGTGAATTTCAAGAAGTAATGGATTTAAATATGAAAATTATTTTTTCAGGAAGAAGAGAATCTTTATCTAAAAAAATTTTAAAAGAAATGGATATTATGACTGAGAAATCTAAGAATAATACAGGAATGGTTATTAATTTCTGTATTAATTATGGAGGTCAGTTAGAAATACTTGATATGACTAAGAAGATATGTCAAGAAGTAGTAGATGGTAAGATAAAAATAGATAGTATTGATTTAGAGACAATATCTAGTCATTTATATCAAGATTTACCTATGCTTGATTATATTATAAGAACAAGTGGGGAATTAAGACTTAGTAATTTTATGTTATATCAAGCAAGTTATGCAGAGTTTTGTTTTCCTAAAACTTATTTTCCAGCTTTTACAAATGAAAAGTTTTATCAGGCAATAGTTGAATATAATAATAGAAATAGAAGGTTTGGAGGTAATGCTTCGTGAAAAAGAGAGTACTTAGTGCAATTTTAATGATATTAATTTTTGTACCTATATTATTAATAGGTGGTAAAGTGTTTGCAATATTTATGACACTTTTAGCTTTATTAGGCTTATATGAATTATTACATATAAGAGAGAGTCGTAAACAATTTCCATTTATTATAAAAATATTTGCTTATGTTATGGTAGTATTTTTCTGTTTATCACATTTAAATGCTATTGAGTTTAGTTATACAATGGATTATAGAGTTATGGCTTTTATAATTTTTGCATTTTTATCACCAATGGTATTTATTCATGACTTTAAGAAATATAATTTAAATGATGCTTTATTTTTAATAGGATCTGTACTATTTATTGGGTTAAGTTTTAATTTATTAATTATTTGTCGTAATTACGATATTATGTATATTATTTATTTATTACTTATTACAACAATTACAGATACTTTTGCATTATTTACAGGTATGTTAGTAGGAAAACATAAGTTATGTCCTATTGTATCACCTAAGAAGACAATTGAAGGGTTAGTAGGTGGTACAGTAGCAGGGACAATTGTTGCGACAGCTTTTTATGTAACAGCAATTAATCCATCTATGTCAATTGCGTTTGTAGCATTAATTACAATTATTTTATCTTTAGTAGGACAACTTGGTGATTTAGTGTTTTCATCTATTAAAAGATATTATGATAAGAAAGATTTTTCTAATTTAATACCAGAACATGGTGGAATATTAGATAGATTTGATAGTTTAATTTTTGTTGTTTTAGCATTTATTATATTTTCTAGTGTTTTATAAGGAGGCAACATGCATTTTTTAATTACATTATTATTATTTATTATTATTTTAGGTGTTATTGTATTTGTACATGAGTTTGGTCACTTTATGATGGCTAAATTAAATGGTGTTTATGTTTATGAATTCTCTATAGGGATGGGACCTAAATTATGGAGTAAAAAAGGAAAAGAAACTGAGTATTCTCTTAGAGCTATTCCTATTGGAGGATTTTGTATGATGGCTGGAGAAGACTTAGAGGATGATGAGATAAAGAAAGTTCCTAAAAATAAAAGATTACAAGCTAAAAAACCATGGCAAAGATTTTTAATAATGTTCTTTGGTGCAGGCAATAATTTTATTTGTGCAATTATTTTATTATTTTTTATAGGACTTATCTGGGGTGGAACTTCTATGGAACCTGTCGTTACTTCTGTACTTAAAAACTCAGCAAGTGCACATGCAGGTATAGAAGTAGGAGATCGAATTTTAGAAATTAATAAACATTCTATTTCAACAACTGATGATATTAGTCTTTATTTAGCAGTTGCTGATCCAGAAGAAGCAAGTGATATAAAAGTAGAAAAAGAAAATGGAAAAATAAAAACTTATACGGTTCAACCAAAGAAGAAAAAAGTAGATGGTCAAGTTACATATCAATATGGTATAGGTATGGAACAAGAAGTAGAAAAAGGAATAATTCCGGCATTAGAGTTTACGGGTAAAAAGACAGTATCTATTTTTAAACAAATGGGTGTTACAGTTGCTTATTTATTTACAGGTGGTATTAGTCTTTCACAATTAAGTGGACCTGTGGGTATATTTTCGATAGTTGGTGATCAAAGTTCGGCTGGAGCTATGAATATTATTTATTTAATTGCTTTCCTAAGTATAAATGTAGGATTTATTAATTTACTTCCATTACCTGCTTTTGATGGAGGACATATTCTATTTATAATTATTGAAAAAATAAAAGGATCACCTGTTAAACCAGAGACTGAGAATATGATTCATACTATTGGACTTTTCTTATTAATGCTTTTAATGGTAGTAATTACTTTTAATGATATATTAAGATTATTTTAGAGGTGATAGGTATTGAAAACTGTTATAGCGATTATTATTATATTAGTTATTGCTTTTGTTAGTTTTTTAATTGCCTATCATGAAGAAGGTATAGCTACTAAAAAAGATGATGAGAAATTAGTAGATGATGCTAGTACTTTATTTGAAGATAATAAAGAAAAAGAGGAAGAAGAAATAGAAATTTTATAAGTCACAAGTGTGACTTTTTCTTTTGTGATATAATAAGTTAGAGGAGGTAAATATATGGTTGTTGGAGTGTTAGTACAAATAGCTAGTAGTAATGTAGATAAAATATTTGATTATTTAGTACCAGATAAATATATTTCCTCTATAAAGATAGGTATTAGAGTATTAGTACCATTTGGTAGTCAAAAAGTAGAAGGATTTGTTTTAGAAATAAAAGATAGTAGTGATGTTTCATTAAAAGAAATATATGATATTGTTGATCAGGATATTGTGTTAAATGAAGAAATGTTAGAACTTGGTAAAAAGTTAAAAGAAGAAACATTAGCTACTTTAATTAGTACATATCAAGTAATGTTACCTAAAGCTTTAAAAGCTAAAGCGGGTGTTAATGTTAATAAAAAGTTTCATACTTATTATAAATTAATGGATAAAGATTATGTTGGTAGTAGTGTTCCACAAAAGAAGATATTAGAAAAGTTTTTAGAAAAAGATGAGATAGCTAGAGAAGAATTAGTTTTAATATCTAGTAGTGCACTTTCTACTTTAGTTAATAAAAATGTATTACTTCCTATTGTAAAAGAAGACTACCGAGTTAAATATGAAGTTTTAGATGATGATAGAAAAATATTAACTTTAGAACAACAAGAAGTTGTGGATAAAGTTTTGGTGGGAGACTATTCTAAACCTTATTTATTATTTGGAGTAACTGGAAGTGGTAAGACAGAAGTTTATATGCATATAATTGAAGATGTTTTAAAAAGAGGTAAGACGGCTATTATGTTAGTGCCAGAGATTAGTTTAACACCACAGATGGTAGAGCAGTTTACTAATCGTTTTGGTAATCAAGTTGCGGCATTACATTCAGCTTTATCTGAAGGGGAAAAGTATGATGAGTGGAGAAGAATAGCTAGAGGGGAAGCTAATATTGTTATTGGGGCGAGAAGTGCTGTTTTTGCGCCTTTAAAAAATATAGGTATTATTATTATGGATGAAGAGCATAGTGATTCTTATAAACAGAGTGATAAAAGTCCAAGATATCATGCTAGAGATGTGGCAATAAAAAGAGGAAAATATCATGCTTGTCCAGTTTTATTAGGAAGTGCAACACCATCATTAGAATCTATGGCAAGAGCAGAAAAGGGAGTTTACCAATTACTAACATTAAAAAATAGAGTAAATGGTAAAGTACTTCCAGATGTTTTTGTTGTTGATATGAATCGTGAAAGTAAGAATAGTTCTTCACATTTGACTAGACAATTATTAGAAGAAGTAAATAAAACTATAGAAAAAGGTGAGCAAGTAATATTATTTTTAAATAGACGTGGTTTTTCAACTTTTGTTACTTGTAAGAATTGTGGAGAAGTTATTAAATGTCCACATTGTGATATTACATTAACTTATCATAAAAGTAGTCATATGTTACGCTGTCATTATTGTGGTTATGCAACTGGTTTACCAAAAGTTTGTCCAAGTTGTAAAAATGAAGCATTAAGTGATTTGGGTGTTGGTACAGAAAAGATAGAAGAAGAACTACATAACTTATTACCTAATGCTAGAGTTTTAAGAATGGATATTGATACGACTAGTAGAAAAGGTGCTCATAAAAAAATGATTAAAGCATTTCGTAATCATGAGTATGATATTTTATTAGGAACACAAATAGTGGCGAAAGGACTAGATTTTCCATTAGTTACTTTAGTAGGAGTAATTAATGCAGATACAAGTTTAAATATTCCGGATTTTAGAAGTAGTGAAAACACTTTTTCCTTACTTTCACAAGTAGCTGGTAGAAGTGGAAGAAGTGAGAAAAGTGGTAAAGTTTTAATACAAACATTTAATCCTGATCATTATGCTATTAGATATGTTGAACATCATGATTATTTAGGTTTTTATAAAGAAGAAATGAAAGTAAGAAGAAATTTAGGTTATCCACCTTATTACTATTTATGTTATGTTAAAATTAGTGGTAAAGATATGAAGTTATTAGGAAATGAAGCTAATAAAATAAAACGGTCTTTAGAAAGAAATTTAAAAAATACAAAGATATTAGGTCCAACACCACTTCCAATATTTAAAATTAATAATATATATCGTTATGGTATAATTTTAAAATATAAAAAAGAAGATAAGTTAAAAGATATTTTAGAAAAAATAATTAAACACTATCAAAGTAATACTAAAATTAGAATTGATATTGATTTTAATCCTAGTCATTTTTCTTAAAATATGGTATTCTTATGTTAAAGATAGGAGTGATTTCTATGAATGACAATCAATTTATACCAAGTGATAATGAAGCAGTAGAAGATAAAAATAGTGTTAATGAAAAGAATAATCAAGAATTTCAAAAAGTAATGGATAATGCGCAAAAGAAATATGATAATTACTGGGATATAAATAGTCCTGTTATTCGTATTATATTACTCTTATTACTTATTGTTATTGTGGTGGGCATTGGCTATATATTAGTTATGTGGTCTCGTCAATAATTAGGGGTGGTGTTTATGTTAGATTCTATATTTCAGAATAAAGAAGTTATAGAGTTATTAAATAAGGTTAGAAAAAATCCTGTATATAATGATAAAAAGAAAAAAGATTCTATTAATTATGAAAAGTTCTCAGGATTAGAACAGTCTTTTTTTCTTTTGTTTGATGCGCTTTTTAAATATCGTATAGTTATAGAAGATGAAAATTATTTAAATGACTATGTTAGACATTTAGATTTGTTGTGGCATAAGATTGATAATTTTCATGATATTAGTTTAGGTGTTTCTAAAATATTGGTTAAATTTACTTGTAAAAAGTTAGGATATAAAAACAGAGTAGAAGAAAATAGAAGAGAAATTCTTGAATATATTTATAAAAAATATATAGAAGAAGGTTATTTATATCATGGTGTAAGTAGTTGCTACAAAGAGGATATAAAAAGAGAGGGATTTCGTCCTCAAAAATATGAAAACTTATATAAAGATTTCTATAAGATACAAGAGGAATATTCTTCACTTTTAAATGATATAGATTTTTATCATGATTATGTTTCGTTTACTGATGATTTTATGATGGCATGTTTATATGCTACATATTGTCCACTATATTTTTCTAATTTATTATGTCCAAGTAATACAAAAAAAGCAGAGATTAATAGTTATGCTAAAAGGGATTATTTAACTACTTTTCAAAGCTTTAGAAAATATTTAAAAAATAAAGAATTTAGTGATGAAGAAATAGATAAGATTAGTAATTTATGTAATGAAGAGTGGAAGTTACTTAAACAAAATGAAGCTAAATATGAAATAATGTTAGTGAAAAGAAGTTATTTTGAAAAAGATAAGTTACAAGATATTTATGAAATATTATGTGATAAAGAAACAGATATTGCTGTTTTAGCTAGTCAAATTATGGATACTAAGATAGATAATTTTACATGGTCTAAAGATATTCCTAGTAATGTGATAAGTTTTGTTGAAATTCCTTATGCAGATTATATTATAGAAAAAGAAGATACAGAGGTAGAGGTTATTTTACCTACAGTTAAGAATGTCTCTAGTCCAGAAGATGGTAAAGTATCAGTACTATTACTTCTGGGAACGATATTTATTTTACTTGGTGTAATACTTAGTGTTATAATGTTATATCAATAGAGGTGATAATATGGCAATTAGAGTTGTATTCATGGGAACACCTGATTTTAGTGTACCTGTTTTAAAGGGGTTAATAGAAAATTATCAAGTAGTTGGTGTTGTTAGTCAACCAGATAGAAAAGTAGGAAGACATCAAGAAGTAGAATTTACGCCTATAAAAAAAGTAGCTGTTGATAATAATATTTTAGTATTACAACCTGAAAAAATAAGAAAAGATTATATGAGTGTTTTAGAATTAAAACCTGATATTATTGTTACCTGTGCTTATGGACAAATTATTCCTAAAGAATTACTTGATTATCCTAAATATGGTTGTATTAATGTTCATGCTTCATTACTTCCAAAACTTAGAGGGGGAGCACCTATTCATCATGCTATTATTGATGGATATAAAAAGACGGGTATTACAATTATGTATATGGATGAAGCTATGGATAGTGGAGATATTATTTCACAAAGAGAAACAGAGATTAGTGATATAGATACTTTAGAAAGTTTACATGATAGATTAAGTGAAATGGGACGTGATTTATTGTTAGATACATTACCTTCTATTTTAGATGGTACTAATCAAAGAATAAAACAAGATATTAATGAAGTTACATACGCTTATAATATTAAAAGAGAAGAAGAGTATTTAGATTTTAATAAAAGTAGTAGAGAGTTATTTAATCAAATAAGAGGACTTAATCCTCATCCAGGTAGTTCGTGTGTTATTGGAGAAAAAGAGTTTAAAGTGTTTATGGCAAGAATTGAAAAGGTTGATACTAGTAAGGCTATACCAGGTGAAGTGTTACATATATATAAAGATGGTCTTGGTATTGCGACAAAAGATTATGAATTAGTTATTACAGATATTAAACCAAGTGGAAAAAAGCGTATGCTTGCTAGTAGCTTTATTAATGGTATTAAGAAAGAAGAATATTTAGGGAAGGTAGCTTATGGACGAAAATAACAATAAGAAAAATAAATTTACAGCAGAAGATTTTTCTAATTATATTAAAACTCCTAGAGGAAAAGCATTACTTTTCTTCGCTATTTATTTGGTGTTTTTTCTTGTTTTAGCGTCTATTGGTCACTTTGGAGAAAGACTTCCAGTATTAGGTAGTACAGATTTAAATTTAGATTTACCAACTTATAATTTAGATAAAATAAAAGATGGTAATTATGCTTTTTCTTATCAATTTAATTTTGATGGTGTAATTACAAAATATGAAGGTGAAGAAAAAAATAATAAAGCAAGATTTAGTGATGGTGTTACTAATTTTTATAAAAGTAATGATATTTATATGAGAGAACAAGATGGTTTATGGATAAAGACTGAGGCACCTAACACTTTGTTTTCTTTAACTAAAGCGTCTGTTATTGAAGATATTGTTAATAAAGCAACTTATATTTCTAAAACAGAACTTGCAACAGGAGAAGAAAGTTATACATTGCAAATATCTACACCAACTTTAAGTAAAACTTTAGATGGTACAGATATAGATATTGATGATCCT
>CALVJZ010000050.1 GCA_944332465.1 uncultured Bacilli bacterium
TATGATAATACTGAAACAGACCTAGATTTTGTAGAAAAAATTGCAAATAGTCTTAGCTTTACAAACGCAGTATAAAGAAAAAATAACTTCTAACTAAATGAAGTTATTTTTTTATTTTTATATATTCAAATCAAATAAAAACTATGTTATACTATATATTAGAATAGAAAAGGGTGTTGATAAGTATGACAGAAAGTTTACTTGTACAAAAAATTATCGATAATATTGCTAAAAAAGAAAAAGAATTAAAAAACGAATTAACAGATATAAAACAAAAAGAAGATCTTCTTGATTACATTAAAGGTATGATAGATATTACTGCTGAAAACACCTTAAACTTTCCATACTATAACGATGAAGATGAAAGTGAAGGAAAAAATAATTTTGAAGCAATGTTACGCTATACTTTAAAATATGAAAATCTTATAAATGATTTTAAAATGCAAATAAAAAATTTATATTTCTTAGACAAAGTAGGGTACAGCAACACTAAACAATATGAAACTGCTAAAAATAGCCTTGAAGAGTACCGTACAAAAATAATTTCTGCCTACAACAACTTTATAACCAATAACACTATAAAAAAAGCTCTAGAAGAAAAAGAAACAATAATTAAAAAGTTAGAAAAAACAGAAAGTATCTTAGAAAAAAACATCTTAGAAACAGAAGATATAGATAGTTTCTATGATGGATTAAAATATACTGATATAAATAATAGTGATAAAACCTCTATTCTTTACGTAATATTTGAAAATAATCTTCAAGCAATACTTAGAACATTTCAAGAACTAAAAGATGTTGAACAAGAAAAGAAAGATAAAAAAGATTCTAAAAAAGATGATAAATATGAAAATAGATTTATTATCTATCAAGAAGAAGTATAGGGGTGAAATATATGAATACAACAAACTTAGTAATATTGTTAAAACAAGTTATTAATGATAAAAAAAGAAAAATAAAAGAGTTTACTTCACATATAGATCCTAAACTATCACAAAAAATGGACCTTTTAGATAAATTAAGAGCAGATTATAATGAATTTGTAAGAATTGATTTCAATGAAATAAACTCTTTACTTAATTTATTTAATTTATCTGATAAAGATAAGGAAAAAATAACAAAAGAATTAGATACTATAAGAGTTTTACTTACATTAAATGAAAAAGAAAAGACTACATATGAACTATCTGAAGAAGAAAAAAGAACAATTAATCTTTTCTTAGATAATTTTGAAGAATATATTGAAGAACAAAATAAAATAAAGAAAGTAATTGATCCTAAATATAATCATGATCTTATGCTTTTAAAACAGTATAAAGAATTACTAGAAAAAATAATTAATCCTAAATATAATGATTTAATATCTGATACTAGAACAATAAAATCATTATTAGAGGAAAATAATCTAAGTGAAGAAGAAAAACAAGATATTATCCTTGCTTTATTAAAGTATAATGCCCAAGTCCTTGACAAAAAAGAAAAAGAAAATAATGTCGATAAAAGAAAAATGACTGAAAAAGAAATAGTATCTGTTTTAGAAAGATTTGGTTATAACTTTTATTTACTAGATAAATATTATCAAGAAGAATTAAAAGAACATGCCCTAAGAAAGAATATTGAAGAAGTCTTAGATACTATGCAACAATTAGATTTTCCTAAACTTGATGAAGGAAAAGAAGGTCTATTACTAATTGCTTACTTGATTGCTACAACAAAAGAAATCCTTGAAGAAGTAACAGAAATGGCAAGAGAACGTGGTATTAATATTTCTATTTTAGTAAAACTAGTAAGTGCTTTTATTCCAAATAACTATTTATATAGAAATAAATATAAAATAGGTAGAAAAGAAGATTTTAAAGAAAATCTCACAACTCTCTCAGAACACGGTATAAGTATTCCATTAGTTGCTAAAAAAGAAAAAGAATTATTAATATCTAATTCTCTAAGTTTAAAAACTAACTTAGAATGGTTAGAAAAATATGGTTTATATGATAATACCCAAGAGGATGCTTTATTAGATGACTTTTTATCAGCATTGAAAGCTAAAAATATTCCTGAAATTATCGATTTATGGATTGAAAATCATAAACTTGGTTTAACCTATATTAAACAAAATTTAAGTGCTTTAGCTATGAACTTAAATAAAAGAAGTTTATTATTTTATAAATTATATATATCTGATAAAGAAAATAGGAATGATGCTTTTAGAATAACTGTTTCTAATGGTATTAAAAAACTAAATTTAAAAAGAGAATTTACTCATGATGAAATAGACTATGCTGGAGCTAAAAATATGGTTATTAGTGAAAGTATTGCTAGTTTAAGAGAATTTAGTAAAAATGGTAATATATTTAACCAAATAGCAGCTAAAAACTCTATTAATAAACCAATAGATGAAGATGCTATAGAATATCCTGAAATAAGAGCTTTAAATAAATTTAATGATAAAAACAATACCTTATTATATGACTTTGATGGTATTAAAATATCTAAACTAAAAGTAATAAGAATTTATCATAGTTTATGTAAAGAAAAACGTGGTCATAAATTAAATAGTCTATTATATGCCATAGAATATCAAAAAATAATGTCAACAGATGAAAGAGAAAAAATAGAGCAAGCAGTATCACTTGCTATAAAATGGGAAGAGGTGTAATATGAACTTCTTATTAGAATATGGAATAAAAAAAGAAACAATTGAAAAAATAAAAGAAATAAAAGACGACAGTGAAGTTTTCTACTGCCTTACCCAAAAAGATAATGTTACAAAAGTTATAAACTACTTACAATCAATAAATGTAAAAAACATAGATGATATTCTTCTAAATCGTTTAGAATTATTTTATGTACCAGTTAATAAAATAAAAGAAAGTTTTGAAAAATATAATATAAATGTCTTAGTACAATTACTAAATGAAGATATAAATATTCTAAATAATGTATAAAAAAAACTGATATATTAAATCAGTTTTTTTATTGGTATAATTCTTGTTTAATTAAATCTAAGTTATTACTCATAATATTAATATAATCTAAGTTATTATCTCGATCACTATCACTTAAATTAACTAATTTATGTAAGTTTTGTCTTTTTAAATCTTCATTATCTTTCATAAATTTTGTAACAGTTTTATTTAATTTATCACCAGTAAAACTATAAATATAACTAATTTCTCCAGAACCAACTAATTCTTGTGCTTCACTAATTTCTTTAGGAGAAGAATTATTACTTAAATAAGTAACATCTACACCAAACTTTTCTAAATAAAGTAAACTTTTATCTGCCACTATCATATGTTTACTACTAGCATTATCAACTGCTAATCTATATTCAGCATCAAGTTCAGATAACTCTAACTGTAACTTTTCATAGTTTTCTAAAACATCTTGTTTAATATAATTACTACTAACATATTCATCAAGACCTTCTTTAACATTTAACGCCATCATAAGTAAACTTGAAGGATTAAGCCATAACTCTTCAGAAGCATTTTCAACCTCTAAAACATAAGCAGAATCAATTATTTTTAAATTGGAATTTAAATCAAGTAATTGAAAAGCCAAATTACTATCTTTTTTAACTAAACCATTATATATAAATAAGTCATAATGACTAAAATCATCTTTTTGTTTATCACTAATTTCATAAGTACGAACATCAACTCCATCTGGATAAACACTACTAATACTAGCATGTTCACCATATAATCTTTCTGTAATATATTCATTAGGATAATCTGTAACTAATATTTGAATATCATCCATATCATCTTGTTTACAACCAGTTGTTGTAAAAAGAAGAGTAATAAATAAAATTAATAATAATACTGTTTTCTTTCTTTTCATTCTTTTTCTCCTCACTTTAGGTACAGGATCATAACCAGATTTAGAAAAAGGATTACAACGTAAAATACGTTTTATACCTAAAAAAAGACCATAACAGACTCCATGTATCTCAATTGCCTCAATCATATAGTTAGAACAAGTTGGAATAAAACGACAACTATAATGGAATCTACCCGGTATTTTTTGATATAAATGAATAAGTCCAATAATAAACCTTTTCATAACAATCACATACCTTTAATACATATTTCATTTTACTATAATCCCCATAAAATAGCAATTATAAGTATACTATTTTATATATTTTTGTTATACTTAGTATGGTGATATTATGGACGAATTATTTGAAAAACTAAAAATTAAACCAAAGAACAAAGATTTATATTTAACAGCTTTTTCTCACAGTTCTTATGCTAATGAACATAGAGCTAAACAAGATTATGAACGACTTGAATTCTTAGGAGACGCTGTTGTTGATTTAGTTATTGCTGACTATTTATATTCTAATAAAAAAGAAACTGAAGGTGAAATGACAAAAGTACGTGCTAGTTACGTATGTGAAAATGCTTTATATGAATATTCAATGTCTTTAGGATTAAATAAATATATAAGAGTGGGTCACGGTGAAGAAAAAGAAGGTGGCAAATTTAAAAAAGCTATCGTTGCTGATATATTTGAAGCCTTAACTGGAGCTATTTATTTAGACTTAGGTTACGCAACTGCTAGACGTACAGTTTTAAATGTTATTGTTCCATATATAGAAAATCCTAATATTACATTCTTTAGTGACTATAAAAGTGCCTTACAAGAATATATTCAAACAACAGAAAAGAGTCTAACTTATAACTTAATAAAAGAAGAAGGACCTGCTCATAATAGAGAATTTACAGTTGAAGTAGTTATTGACAACATAGTATATGGAGAAGGGGTAGGTAGTTCCAAAAAAGAAGCTGAACAAGAAGCAGCTAAAGTTGCTTTAGAAAAACTTGCTATTAAAAAATAATTTTGAAGAATTTAAAAAATATGATATAATAGCGAAGTACGAAAAAGGGGTAAAATAGAAATTTTTTAGAACGGTTTAAATAATAAGAAAGGAGAAATTTATGAGTAAAATTAAAATATTTAGTCTTGGTGGACTAAATGAAAATGGTAAAAACATGTATATCGTAAATGTCGATAAAGATATATTTGTTTTTGATGCTGGATTAAAATATGATAATGATATTAACTTAGGAATAGACTATATTATTCCAAACTTTGATTATTTAATAAAAAACAAAAAAAATATTAAAGGAATCTTTTTAACACATGGACATGAAAGTAATATGGGAGCTGTACCAGACATTTTAGAACAACTTCCTAAAGTACCAGTCTATGGAACAAAATTAACCTTAGAAATGGTTAAAAATGATTTAGAACCAAGTCAATATAAAAAAGCAAATTTAATTGAAATTAAACCACATACCAAAATTAATTTTGGTAAAAATTCTATTTTCCCTATAAGTGTAACTCACTCTATACCTGATGCTGTATGTTATGTTTTATATACACCAGATGGAGCTATAGTTTATACAGGAGACTTTGTCTTTGATGCCACAATGCAAGGACCATATAAGACGGATATTGGAAAACTTGCTTACGTAGGAAAACAAGGCGTTTTATGTTTAATGGCAGAATCATTCTATGCTGAAAAAATGGGACATACATCACCAAACAATAGAGTAGCAGGATTTATACGTGAAGTTTTAGCTAAAAACCCTAGTCGTATTATCGCTACTATCTTTCCTGCTCACTATGCCCGTATTCAAGAAATATTTAATGAAGTTTCCAAAACACATCGTAAAATAGTTATCATGGGTAAAGGCCTACAAGAAATGATTACTAAAGCAGAAAGTGAAGGATACCTAAAAATTGATAAATCAAAAATTGGTTCTCTAAACGATCTTGAAAATAAAGATACTGTTGTCTTAATATCTGATGAAAAAGAAAAACCATTTAATAACTTAGAAAGAATTATTAAAGGATACGATAAATATATAAAAATAAAAGAAACAGACACTATCTTTATTACAGAACCACCTTATCCAGGTATCGAAAAAAGAACCGCTTTAATTATGGATGAAATCGCTATGTTAGGAGCTAATGCTGTAGGACTATCTAGTAAAAAGCACTTACTTCATCATGCATCACGTGAAGATTTAATGTTAATGATTAATTTAATGAATCCTAAATACTATTTCCCTGTAAAAGGTGAATATAGAAATCAATATGCTAACGCTGAAGTAGCAGAAGAAATAGGTATACCAAAAGAAAATATCATCTTAAAGGAAAATGGTGATGTTGTAGAATTTGTAAAAGGTAATCTTGTCGATAATAAAGAACATATAGAAGTAGATCAAATCTTAATTGACGGTAAAAGCCAAGGAGACATTGGCGATTTAGTCTTAAAAGATCGTGAGATGTTAGGAGAAAACGGTATAGTTATCATAAGTTGTACTTTAGACAAACATACCAAACAAATCTTAGGTGGACCAGAAATACTAACTAGAGGTTTTGTTTATGTTAAAGAAAGTCAAGACTTATTAGAACATACTAAAGAATTAGCTAAAACGTCTATCGAAGAAAATATTGAACTTAATACTAAACGTGTCGATTATGCTAAAATCAAAAACGAAGTAAGAGAACACCTTGGTAAATTCTTCTATCAAGAAACAGGTTCACGTCCCATGATTATTACTGTTATTCAGGAAGTGTAATATGAAAAAAATAATATCATTACTATTTTTATTAATAATGATTACTGGTTGTAGTAAACCTAATGGTACTTTAATTTGTACCACCACTACAAACCCAATAGAAGGTACAACAATCTCTTCTAAATATATCGCAATATATAAAAATAACTATGTTACTAACTTAAAAACAATAGAAAAAATTACAGTTGGTAAAAAAAGTGATTTAGATTTATATAAAGAAAAAATAGAAGAGTTATATAAAGATTATAAAGATATTAAATATTATAAAAATAAAATAAGTATTAAAAATAAAACTTTAACAAGTACAACAATAATAAATTATAAAAAAATAGATACCAACAAACTAATAGAAATAGCACCTGGTAATAAAAACATTATAGAAGATGGTAAAGTACCTATCAATAAAGTAAAAGACTATTATACAAGTAATGGTTTTAACTGTAAAAAGAGATAATTCTCTTTTTATGTCTTCGTAGCTCAGCTGGATAGAGCAATCGCCTCCTAAGGGGTTGTTTAAAATAAGGGAAAATGTATTAGAAACCTTTATTTTACGAGGAAGGACAGAATTTAAAGAAATAAGATAGTCGCAAAATAGTCGCGAAAATTTGTCTTTATCTTTAAAAAAAACAAAAAAGTTTTGAAAAAATTACCTTAATTTTGATATTTATTTGTTAAGATTAAGGTATATGTCCCTGTAGCATAATAGGAAAATGCCTTCGCCTCCTAAGCGAAAGATTGGGTGTTCGAGTCACCTCAGGGACGCCATTTTTATATGAAATAATAGTAATAAACATATAGAACTGATATAAAGTCAGTTCTTTTTTTGTGGTTATACATAGCCCTCTAATTTATTTAGAGTGGCTATTTTGATAGAAAAATCAGGTGTTCCAACATCAATAGAACCTTTTAATCCTGGAACATTTGTAGAATCCCTTAATAAAAATAAAGGATTTGATGCAAATGGTAACTTACAGTATGGTGATATTAGTAAATTAGTTCCTGGATTTAAGTATGTAGGAAAAGAAAATTTAAGAAAGAAAACAAGAGAGGAAAAGTTTTCACTAATTAAAAAATATTTTGATATGGGATACTTTTTAACTGTAGAAGTAAAGGGAGCAACAGAAGGTAATCAACATTGGGCTGCAGTTATAGGCATTAATGGAAGTGATATTGTATAGGAAAGTTTTTGCTTTATTTGTATTATATTTTGTAATATGTTATTATAAAGCAGAGGGAGATGGTAAAGTGAATAAAAATGAAGTATTAGAATATCTTGTAAAAGAAACAGGTGTAAATAGAAATGATACTGAAAAAGTATATACTGCAATATTTGATTTGATAAAAAATCAATTAGCAAAGGGCGAAAATATAAATATATTTGGTCTAGGTACTTTCAGAATAGGAGATAGGAAAGCACGAAAAGGAATAAAGCCATCTACTGGAGAAATAATTGAAATTGCACCTAGAAGAGCTGTAACCTTTAAACCTAGTCCTTCACTAAAAAAACTAGTAAATGATAAAACATCAGAAAAATAAAATCTGATGTTTTTTTGTCGAAAATTGCTTGACAATATATATATATATATATAAACTTATTGGTAGAAGGAGTGAGAGTGTGAAGAAGTTATTTTTATGTTTATTGTGCGGAATGTTAGTAATTGGTGTCACTGGATGTGGAAATCAAGAAAATGAAGAATTGCAAAAGGTATTACTTGGAACTTGGTCTGGTGAATCATCAAAAAATCAAATGTGTGAATGGACTTTTAAAGAAGAAAATGTCACAAGAGAGTGCTATGGTACTTTTAATAAAGTTTATGATTTTAGTGGTACTTATAAAGTAATGGATGAAGATACTGTAATTATTATGAGCGATGAAAGTGGAAACAAAAATGAATATGAGTATAAAATAAAGGAAGAAGAAGGATTATCTCCTAAACAATTAACTTTGATTCCAGTAGAAGGTGCTACTACTTCTACTAAGTATGA
>CALVJZ010000051.1 GCA_944332465.1 uncultured Bacilli bacterium
ATTCAATTTTTAGGTGGTGCTACACAAACACAACAAGAATTTTTTCATACATTTAATTCTTTATATGATGATAGTAAACAAATTATAATTTCTTCAGATAGGTCACCTGATGACTTAAAATTATTAGAAGATCGTTTAAGAACAAGGTTTTGCTGGGGATTAACAGTAAATATTTTCCCTCCAGATTTTACTTTAAGGACTGAAATATTAAAGAAAAAAATAATTGCTGGAAATTTAGAAAAAGAAATACCTAATGATGTTGTTGAATATATAGCTTCTAATATCGGTACAGATGTAAGACAATTAGAAGGTTCAATTAATAGATTAATTGCATATTCGGCAATGATGGGTGGAGCTGAAATTACTTTGGATTTAGCAATTGAAGCTTTAAAAGATTTTATTAGTAAAGGTTTAGGGGAGAAGAATGATGTTCAAAGAATACAAAAGATTGTATCAGAATATTTTCAAATTACGATTGAAGATATTAGAAGTAAAAAAAGAAGTTCAAATATATCTTTTCCTAGACAAATTGCTATGTACCTGTGCAGAACCATGACAAATGAATCATTTCCTAAAATAGGTACAGAGTTTGGGGGAAAAGATCATACTACGGTAATGCATTCAGTTTTAAAAATAGAAAAAGAAATAAAAGTTAATAAAGATTTAGCTAATATTATTGAAAAGTTAAAAAAGGATATAGGAAATGTGTAAAAATCTTGATAAAGTTTGCTTTTTCCACAAGATAAAATATGATAAAATGGTTATATAACTTAGTTAAAATGTAGTTTTACACTTTTTCCACAGTAATAATAATAAAAACATTAATAAAAGAAAGAAGGAATAAATATGAAATTAACAATTAAAAAAGAATTACTTTTAAATGCTTTAAATAAAGTTTCTAAAGCAATATCAACAAAGAACTTAATTCCAGTTTTAGCTGGTGTTAAATTTGAGTTAAAGAAAAAAGGATTAACTTTAACAGCAAGTGATAATGATATAACTATTCAAACTTTAATTGAAGCTACTAATAATGATGATTTTAAAATTGAAGAAGAGGGTAGTATTATTATTCAAGGTAAGTATATTTTAGATATTGTTAGAAAACTACCTGATAAATATATAAATATAGAAGTTGTTGATGAATTAAAGATATTGATATACACAGAAAATAGTGAATTTAATTTAAATGGAATAAGTGAAAGTGAATATCCTAATATAGGATTAGAAGAAAGTAAGAAAAAAGTTCATGTAAAAGCATCTATATTTAAAGAAATAGTAAATCAAACTGCTTTTGCTGCATCTAATGAAGAAAGTAAACCTGTTTTAACTGGTATTAACTTTAATATAGTAGGTGATGTACTAGAATGTAATTCAACTGACTCTTATCGTTTAGCTAGAAAAGTTGTTAAATTAAATAGTGCTAGTGAAGAAAATTATAATATTGTTATACCTAGTCATAATATTTTAGAGTTTTCTAGAATTATTGATGATGAAGATGGTGATGTTGAGTTACATATTTTCAATAATAAGATATTATTCAAGATTGGAAATTTAAAATTTGAATCTCGTTTAATTAATGGTACATATCCAAATACTTCTAACTTATTACCAGAAGAGTCTTATTTAGTTGTTAGTACTAATTTAAATGCCTTCTACGACGTAATTGATCGTGTTAGTATATTAACTAGTGATAAAGAAAAAAATATTGTTACATTGGAAACTAAGGGTGATATTTTAGTATTAAAGAGTTCATCAATTGAAATTGGTAGAGTAGAGGAAAAAATGCCTATTACTAAAAATAATAATGAAGATATTAAAATTTCATTTAGTGCTAAATATATGATGGAAGCTTTGAAAAGTTTTTCCACAGAAACTGTTGATATTCACTTTGTAGGTGAAATTAAACCTATATTAATTAAATCAAGTGAAGATGAAACTTTAACTCAGTTAGTTTTACCAATTAGAACTTATTAAAAAAACTCCAATTTTTCGGAGTTTTTTTTATTTTTTCATAATAATAATATTGAAAGAAGTTTTTATGACAAATTTTGACAAAAAGAGTTGTTAAAATAGGCGTAATTTCATGTTTAGGAGGGGGAATATTATGGAATATGAAATTAATAGAGGTACACTAGCTATTGTTCCAAATGAAATTGATAATAGTTTAGTGTATGAGGATGATGATAGATTTTTAATTCATCAAACTCCATTTGAAATAATGGAAGAAAGTTGTAAATACTTTGGTAGTACCTATGAGGGAAGGAAAGAAAGTGCAAAAGCAATTTTAGGAGCTGAATATAAAGTCCCAGTAATTGTTGAAGATTCTGATAATTTAATTGTCTTTCCTACAACGTCACCAAAATCGGAAGATTGTGTTTGGATTTCGTTAAAAAGAGTCAAATCTTTTGCTAAAGTTGATAGTGGAAATACTAAGATAATTTTTGATAATAATAAAGAAATTATTGTTCCAATATCATATCGTACATTAGAAAATCAGATTTCTAGAGCATCACGTTTAGACTTTATGATGAAAAAAAGAAAATCTGCGTTATAAAAAGTGCTCATAAAATCACTTTTTCCTATCTTAATCGCTTGATTTGTGCTATAATATATATGTATGTATAGGAATACTGAAATAGGGGATAGGTGATTATATGAGTCTTTTTTTTAGGTCTAGTTGAAAATCACTAAATTAAACTTAGTAAATTTTAGAAATTATTCCTCACTTGCTATAAAATTAGGTGAGGGGATGAATATTTTTGTTGGAGATAATGCACAAGGAAAGACAAATATTTTGGAAGCTATTACTTTTTTAGCATTAACTAAATCTCATAGATTAGGTGTTCATCCTAATGTTATTATGTTTAACAAAAATAAAGCAAAAATTAAAGGAGTTGTGAAGAAAGATAAAATAATATCTAAATTAGAGATAAATATTCAAGAAAACGATAAAAGTTTGTTTGTTAATCAAACAGAAATAAAAAAAGTTGCTGATTATATATCTAATTTAAATGTTATTGTATTTTCACCAGATGATTTGGAGATTGTTAAAGGATCTCCTAGTGTTCGTAGAAACCTATTAAACATACAATTATCACAAATTTCTAAAATTTATTTAAATGTTTATAATGAATATAATAAGTTACTTAGAACAAGAAATGAATATTTAAAAGTTTTGTTTCAAAATTCTATTGCCGATTCAAATTATTTGGATATTATTACTGATAAATTAATAGAAAAAGCAGTAATTATTTATCAAAAACGTAAAGAGTATATAGATTTGATAAATAAAAATATTAATATTTATTATAAAAATATTAATAATGAAGAGGGTATTTTTGTTAGGTATGAACCAAATATTGAATTTAAATCTTATGAAAGTGAAGATATAAGAAAAGCATTAAAACATTATTATAAAAAGAATTATAAAAAAGAATTAAATTATGGAATGACTTTAGTTGGTCCCCATCGAGATGATTTTAGTTTTATTTTAAATGATATTGATTTAAAATTTTTTGGTTCTCAAGGTCAGCAAAAAACGGCTGTTTTAGCTTTTAAGTTATCAGAAATATCTATTTTTGAAGAATATTTAGGAACAAAACCAGTTCTATTGTTAGATGATATTTTTAGTGAATTAGACTTAAAAAAGAGAAATCGTCTTTTAAAATTAATTCATGATAGTATTCAGAGTATTATAACTACTACTGATTTAAAAAATATTAATAAAAAATATTTAGTAGATGCTTATATATACAGTGTGAAAAATGGAAATGTAGAAAGAAAGTAGGGATAATTATGAATGATGAAAAAGTTGAAAAAGAATATGATTCATCCTCAATTCAAGTTTTAGAAGGGCTTGAAGCAGTTAGAAAAAGACCTGGTATGTATATTGGTACAACAAGTTCACGTGGACTTCATCATTTGGTTTGGGAAATTGTAGATAACGCTATTGATGAAGCTTTAGCAGGCTATTGTACACACATTGAAGTGGAAATTGGTAAGGAAAATACAATTACAGTTAAAGATAATGGGCGTGGTGTTCCAGTAGAAATTCACCCTAAAACAGGTAAAAGTACAGTTGAAACAGTTTATACAGTATTACATGCTGGTGGAAAATTTGGTGGTGGAGGATACAAGGTTTCTGGTGGACTTCATGGAGTTGGTGCTAGTGTAGTTAATGCCTTATCTTTATGGATGGAAGTTCGAGTTTATAAAAATAGTAATGTTTATTTTCAAAGATATGAAAATGGTGGTCATCCTGTAGAAGATTTGAAAATAATCGACAACTGTGATGAAGATAGAACTGGTACAACAGTTACATTTAAACCAGATCCAGAAATTTTTGAAGAAACAACTATTTTTGATTATGAAATTTTAAAAACACGTCTTCGTGAACTAGCTTTTTTAAATCGTGGGCTAAGAATTAGTTTATATGATTTAAGAGAAGATGATAAGAAAGATTCTTTCTGTTATGAAGGCGGAATTAGTGAATATGTAGCTATGTTAAATAAAGATAAAAAACCTATTCATGAAACAATAATTGATTGTATGGGTATTGAAAATGATATTTCATTAGAGGTAGCTTTACAATATAATGAAAGTTATAATTCTAGTATCTATTCGTTTGTTAATAACATTAATACTCCAGAAGGTGGAACTCATGAAGATGGTGTTCGTCGTGCTTTAACACGTATTTTAAATAAATATGCAACTAGTAATGGGTTATTAAAGAATAATGATGATTCTTTGACTGGTGATGATGTTAAAGAAGGACTTACAATGATTGTTTCAATTAAACATCCAAATCCTCAGTTTGAAGGACAAACAAAAACAAAATTAGGAAATAGTGAGTGTAGAGGTATATCTGATAGAATATTTTCAGCCGCATTTGAAAGATTTTTAATGGAAAATCCTGATCAAGCGCGTATTATTGTTGAAAAGAGTATGACTGCTTCTCGTGCTAGGGTTGCTGCTAAAAGAGCAAGGGAATTAACACGAAGAAAAGGTGACTTAGATATTACTAATTTTTATGGTAAACTTTCTGATTGTAAGAGTAAAGATCCTTCTGAATGTGAGATTTTCTTAGTCGAAGGAGATTCTGCTGGAGGATCAGCTATTAAAGGTAGAAATAGTATGACACAGGCTATTTTACCGTTACGTGGTAAAATTTTAAATGTTGAAAAAGCAAGACTTGATAGAGCTTTAGCGAATGAAGAAATAAGAACAATTATTACTGCATTTGGCACTGGAATTGGTGATGATTTTGATTTGAGTAAACTTAGATATGACAAAATTATAATTATGACAGATGCTGATGTAGATGGTAGTCATATTCGTGTATTGTTACTTACTTTATTTTATCGTTTCTTTAGACCAATTGTTGAAGCAGGACATGTATATGCCGCACAACCACCATTATTTGTTATTAAGCATGGAAAAAATATAAAATACGTTTTAAATGAACAAGAACGTGATGAATATTTAGCTACACTTGCACCAAATACAAAGTATGATATTATGCGTATGAAAGGTTTGGGAGAGATGGATGCTGAAGAGTTAAATGAAACTACTATGGATATTGAAAAACGTGTTTTAAGACAAATAACAGTTGAAGATGCCATGGCGGCCGATGAGACTTTTTCAAAATTAATGGGAGATGAAGTAGCTCCTAGACGTGAATTTATAGAAGAAAATGCTGTTTATGTACAGAATTTGGATATATAGGAGGTGTTTTTAGATGGATAGATTAGAGCAAAATAATATTGTTAAAGAAGTTAGAGATTCCTTTCTAGAATATTCTATGAGTGTTATAGTATCTCGTGCTTTACCAGATTTAAGAGATGGATTAAAGCCTGTACATAGACGTATTTTATATTCTATGTATGAGTCTGGTTATACACCTGATAAACCTCATAAGAAGAGTGCCAGGATTGTTGGTGATGTTATGGGTAAATATCATCCACATGGGGATTCTAGTATTTATGAAGCAATGGTTCGTATGGCTCAAGATTTTTCATATCGTTATATGTTAGTTGATGGACACGGTAATTTTGGTAATATTGAAGGTTATGGTGCAGCAGCAATGCGTTATACAGAATCTAGACTTTCAAAAATTTCTTTAGAATTATTGAGAAATATTAATAAGGATACTGTAGATTTTATACCTAACTTTGATGAATCTGAAAAAGAACCAGAAATATTACCATCACGTTTTCCTAATATTTTGGTTAATGGTACTATGGGAATTGCTGTTGGTATGGCTACAAATATTCCACCTCATAATTTAAAAGAAGTTATTGATGGTTGTATAGCTTATATTGATAATCCTGATATTGATGTAGATGGATTAATGCAATATATTAAAGGACCTGATTTTCCAACAGGTGCAACTATTCTTGGTAATAGTGGTATTAAAAAAGCTTATGAAACGGGTAGGGGAAGCATTACAATTCGCAGTAAAGCAAGAATTGAAGAGAAAAATGGTAGACACTACATCATTGTTGACGAAGTTCCATACGGAATTAATACATTAGAATTAAAAAATAAAGTTGCTGAATTAGTACATAATAAAACTATTGATGGTATAACGGATTATCATACAGACTTAAAGGATGGTGTAAAAATAACTATCACTTTAAAGAAAGATGCTAATCCACAAGTTGTACTTAATAATTTATATAAGCATACTGCTTTTCAAACTAATTATGGAATTATTTTCTTGATGTTAGACCAAGGTGTACCTAAGACACTTGGCTTAAAGGATATTATTTCTAAATATATAGATTATCAAAAAGAAATTATTATTCGTAGAACAAAATTTGATTTAGCAAAAGATGAAGCAAGAGCACATATATTAGAAGGTTTAAAGATAGCTTTAGATCATATTGATGCTATTATTCAGTTAATTAAATCTGCAAAAAATGATGAAGAAGCAATGAATGGTTTGAGAAATAACTATAAATTGTCTGAAGCTCAAGCTCAAGCTATTCTTGAAATGAAATTAAGACGTTTAACAGGATTAGAACGTGATAAAATTGAAAACGAATTAAATGATTTGTTAGCTGAAATTGAAGAATTAAAATCTATTTTAGCTAGTGAAGCAAAAGTTTTACAAATTATAAAAGATGAAATGACAGAAATTAAGAATAAGTATGGTGATGAACGTCGTACAAATATTGATATGACAGCAATTGAATATATCGAAGATGAATCTTTAATTCCAGTTGAAGATATTATTGTTACTTTAACAAATAAGGGTTATATCAAGAGATTAAAATCAGATACTTATAAAACTCAAAATAGAGGTGGAGTAGGAGTTAAAGGTATGGCAACAAACGAAGAAGACTTTGTTGAACAATTAATTTCTATGAAAACACATGATTATATCTTATTCTTCTCGAATAAGGGTAGAATTTATCGTATGAAAGGTTATGAAGTTCCTGAATTTAGTAGACAATCAAAAGGCTTACCTATTATAAATCTTTTACCATTAGAAAAAGATGAGAACATTAGTTCGGTTATCTCTTTATCTGCAGAAAATGAAACACATAAATATTTAGTTTTTGTAACAAGGCAAGGAATTATTAAACGTACTGATTTAAGTGAGTTTGATAATATACGTAAGAGTGGTAAAATTGCTATTAGTTTAAAAGAAGATGATGAGTTAATTTATGTAGGTGTTACAACAGGCGATGACGAAGTTGCAATAGGTGCTAATAATGGTCGTATGGTTAGATTTAATGAAAATGAAGTCCGTGTTATGGGACGTAGTGCTTCAGGTGTTAAAGGAATTGAGTTAGAAGATAGCAAAGTTATTGGAGCTGAAGTAATAAAACCAGGAGATCAAATTTTAATTGTTACTGAGAATGGATATGGTAAAAAGTCTGAAGTTGAAGAATATAGATTAACTCATAGAGGCAGCAAAGGTGTTAAGGCATTAAATATAACAGATAAAAATGGAATGATGGTTGCATTAAATTGCGTTAATCCTAATGAAGAAAGTGATTTAATGATAATGACGGATAGTGGAATTATAATTAAATTACCTTTGGAACAAGTTTCAACTTTAAAACGTGCTACGCAAGGTGTTCGTTTAATAAATTTAAAAGAAGATCAAAAGGTTTCTACTGTAGCTATAGTGGCGAAAGATGAAGATTCTGCTGCTGATGACAGTGAGAATGAAGGGGAGAAATAAGTTTTCTCCCCTTTTATAATGTGAAAAAAATTTCAATTTAGAACATTCTGTGGATACTTATATATTTCATAAAATGTTTTTATGTGAAATATATTTCATATTTATATGAAAAAAGTTTCATATAGGGCAAAAGAATTGTGGAAATATTTTATAAATGTTTCTTTATATATAAAATTATTTCCCGGGAAATAATTATAAAGTAAAAAGAAAGAGATGTTGTTGATAATAAAACGGAGATAAATAGATAATGTTCCACGTGAAACATAGAAATATTTCCCGGGAAATAATATTAAAGTAAAAAGAAAAAGATGTAGTTGATAATAAAACGGAGATAAATAGATAATGTTCCACGTGAAACATAGAAATATTTCCCGGGAAATAATATTAAAG
>CALVJZ010000052.1 GCA_944332465.1 uncultured Bacilli bacterium
TTGGGCGTAATTTTCCTATTATTCGTACACTTATATCTTTGCCTATTGGTATTATGAGAATGTCTTTTTTTAAGTTTTTATTATTTACTATAATTGGATCTATTCCTTGGACATTTTTATTTGTGTGGTTAGGTTATACTTTAGGTAATGGTTGGATATATGTTAATGCTAAAATAACTTGGTTAAAGATACCTATTAGGATATTATTAATTATTTTAGTTGTTTTGTATTTGTATAAAAAAATAAAATCTTTTCTGATTGAAAAAAAGAATTCTAAATTTAAATAAAAAAAGTATTGAATTTTTTCTATGTGTTTTATATAATATGTCACTAAAAAAAGGAGATGTGGTTTGTGAAAAACGTTAGAGTCGCTTTAGCATTTGTGTTAGCGTTAGGTAGTGCTTCATTAGCTGGTTGTTCTAGTGTTCCAGAAAATGTGTCTGTTGAGGAAGAAACTACTGTTACATCAGAGGAATCTGAAGAACAAGGTTATGATGAAATAGATGCACCAGATCCTGATGTATATTCTAGTATACCACCTACAGAACATATTGTTGGGCCTAATGATCCAGAAGAAGATTATACTCAGTTATATATACCTGAAGAAGAACCAGAAGTTTTTCTTTATAGACATTTTGATGAAGGAAAACATGTTTTTTCAAAACTTTATATAGGTGAAGAGTTAAATCAAAATGTTGAAGTATTTAATGGGTATTCTATAATGGATATTAATAGTTTTGCATATAAAGATGGATTTTCAACAAAAAATGCTTATCAAGTATTCTATGTCAATGATGAACCTGTTGATGTGGCGATAACAGAAGAAGATAGTTCTTGCAATAAGGCTGGAGAAGTGTGCGATTTAGAAAATTGTAGAGCTAGTGCAAATGTTTATCAAAAAAAATAAGTAGAAAGCTATAGTATTTCTACTTTTTTTGTGTTATAATGGGGAACGACGTAAGAAGAGGTGTTTAGTATGAATAAAAGAAATGTTGCGATTATTGCGCATGTTGACCATGGTAAAACTACTTTAGTAGATGGTATTTTAAAACATTCTGGTATGTTTCGTGATAATGAAGATGTTACTAATTTTTCAATGGATTCTAATGATTTGGAAAAAGAACGTGGTATTACAATTTTAGCTAAAACAACAGCATTAGATTATAAAGGTGTACGTATTAATATTTTAGATACACCAGGACATGCTGATTTTGGTGGAGAAGTTGAACGTATTATGAATATGGTTGATGGTGTTATTTTAGTTGTTGATGCATATGAGGGAGCAATGCCACAAACTAGATTTGTATTAAAGAAAGCGTTTGAAGCTCATGTTAAACCTATTGTTGTTGTTAATAAAGTTGATAAACCTAGTGCTAGATGTAGTCAGGTTGTTGATGAAGTTTTAGATTTATTTATCGAACTTGGTGCTGATGATAGTCAACTTGATTTTAAAGTTATTTATGCTTCTGCATTAAATGGTACATGTTCTTATAGTGATGATTTAAGTACACAGACAGAAGGATTTGGAGAAATTTTAGATACAATTTTAGAAGAAATACCTGAGCCAGCTGGAGATAGTTCTAAACCATTACAATTTCAACCTGCTTTACTTGATTATAATGAATTTGTAGGAAGAATTGGGATTGGTAGAGTACATAATGGTACTATTAAAACTGGAGAAATGGTTACTTGTTGTCGTTTAGATGGGTCAACTAAGCAATTTAGAATTCAAAAATTATTTGGTTTTTATGGATATAATCGTATAGAAATAGAAAGTGCTGAGGCAGGAGATATTGTGGCTGTAGCTGGACTTAGTGATATTTCTGTAGGTGAGACTCTATGTAATACTAGTGATATTTTACCTTTACCATTATTACATATTGATGAACCAACTTTACAAATGACCTTTGGAGCTAATTCTTCTCCTATGGTTGGTCGTGATGGAAAGATTGTTACAGCTCGTAAAATTGAAGAAAGATTAATGAGAGAAACACAAAGAGATGTTAGTTTAAAAGTTGAACCATATACTAATGATAGTTATATTGTTAGTGGACGTGGAGAATTACATTTAAGTATTTTAATTGAAAATATGCGTCGTGAAGGTTTTGAACTTGAAGTTTCTAAACCTAGAGTTATTATTAAGGAAAAAGATGGAGTTAAATACGAACCATACGAAGAGTTACAAATTGATGTTCCAGATGATTCAGTGGGATCAGTTATTGAACAGTTAGGTTTACGTGGAGCACATATGGATAATATGACTAACGTTAATGGTCAAACAAGACTTTTATATACAATTCCTTCTCGTGGATTAATTGGTTTTTCTACTGATTTTATGACTCTTACTAAGGGTTATGGTATTATGTCTCATAGTTTTAAAGAATATATGCCTGTTGAAAATGTTGAGGTTGGAGAAAGAAAACTTGGTGTACTTGTTTCTATGGAAAACGGTTCGGCAACAGCTTATTCTATTGGTAACTTAGAAGATCGTGGTATTATGTTTATTGAGCCAGGTACAGAAGTATATGAAGGTATGATTGTGGGAGAATGTAATCGTGATAATGATTTAGCAGTTAATGTTGTTAAAGGGAAACAGTTAACTAATACACGTGCTGCTGGAAGTGATCATACTGTTGTATTAAAAAGACCTCGTCCAATTACATTGGAATATGCCTTAGATTATATTAATTCTGATGAATTAGTAGAAGTTACTCCTAACTTTATTAGATTAAGAAAAAGAATTTTAAATACAGAGGAACGTAAGAAATTTGATGCTAAAAAGAAAAATAGTTATAAATAACTATTTTTTGTTTGCTATTTTAAGGAAATTTTACTATAATGAAAATAGTAGAGGGTGATGCAAATGGGACGTAGAAAATCAAAAGAAGAATTAGAAGAGTTAACAAGAACACAAGTTCTTAATTTGCAAGAGTTGGAGAAAGCGGCAAAATTTGAAAAAAAGACTAGTAGAAAACCAGCATATTTTTTAGCAATTTTAGGAGTGTTTTCTATTTCTTTAGGTTTATGTTATCCAAGTATTACCAATATGTTAAGTAGTAGAGGTGGCGAAGATAGAGAAGTTGTTTCTGAACAAAGACAAGAAACTGTAGAAGAAGAAACTGTTAATCCACTTAGTTTAAGTTGTACATTTACTAATACAAATGCAGTTGATTCTACTTTGGTTACGACTACTTATAATTTTCAATTTTTAGAAACTGGTACTTTAAAATATTATGAAAAAGTTCAAGATATAAAAGCAACTACACAAGTTACACAAACTCCAGCAAGTATTGTTAGTTTAGATACATCTTTAGCAAATTTAATGCAAACACAGATTGCAGGTTATTTGTTAGAAAAGACACCTGTTGCTAGTGCGACACCTAATGTTGTTGATGGATATAAAGCTAGAATGGCAGTTGATTTAACTACATTTAATCCAGCAACATTAACGGCACTACATAAGAGTAATACTTTTGCTAATGTTGAGTTTACTAATGTAGATACAAAAGATGGAATTAGTCAAAGATTAATGAGTGGAGGATATACTTGTAAATAAGCATCTGGTGATGCTTATTTTTTTGCAAAAAAAAACTGCTTAAGCAGCTTTAGCATTTTTTAATAAATCTCTTTTTTCTTTAGTTGAGATTCTTACTTTTGTTCCGTCTTCAAGTCTTACAACTTGTAAATTTAATTTTTGTCTCTTTTTTGTAGCTCTTAAAGAGTGAGATCTTAAGTTTTTAACATTTCCTTGTCTATTTGATACGTTAGTTGCCATTTTTCTTCCTCCTTTGCTCTTTTTCTTTCTGCTTAATAACTTTAACATAAAATGTTTGAGAAGTCAAACAAAATTACTAAATATCAATAAAATATTGAGGTTTTATGATAGAATAAGTGTGAGGAGGTTTTATATGTATATTCCGTTATATAATAAAAGTTACTATTCACTCCTTTCTAGTATGTTATCTATTGATGATATAGTTTCTTTTGCTGTTAATCATAAAATCTCTAGTATTGCCCTTAGTGATGATACTATGTATGGAGTAATGGAGTTTATCCATAAATGTCATAAAGCAAGTATTAAACCAATAATTGGATTAAGTATTCATCTAGATGATGGTGAAGTTGTTTTATACTGTAAAAATTACAAGGGTTATCAAAATTTAATGAAGTTATCTACTATTCAAAGTGAAAGAGTAGTGTTAAGTGATGATTTAAAAAATTACTGTAGTGATATTATTTGTGTAATCCCTTATAGTAGTCGTAGTTATTATAAAGAATTGTCATTAGTATATGAAGATTTATATTTAGGATATAGTAGTCAAAGTGAAGAAAGGGAAGTATTACTTGAAACCAAGAATGTTGTTTTCTTTCCTTTAAATTTATATTTAAATCATACTGATAGTGAGTTTTTAGATTATTTATATCGTATAAGAGATGGTAAGACAATAAATGATGAAGTTGTTTATGATTTAGAAAATCATGAGTTAGAACTTAGTGATATTTATAAATATAGTGATAATCTGGGAATTATTAATACTTTGAAAATAAGTGAAGCTTGCTTTTTAGAGTTTCCAAAAGCTAGGTTATTACTTCCTATTTATGAGTGTGAGGATAGTAGTAAGTATTTATTTGAACTTAGTAAAGCAGGGCTTTCTCGAAGACTTAAAGGTAATGTTTCAGATGAGTATAAGAATAGACTTAGTTATGAGTTAAAAATAATTGATGAGATGGGCTTTTCTAATTATTTTTTAGTTGTATATGATTTTATTAAGTATGCTAAACAACATGATATTTTAGTTGGACCTGGAAGAGGTAGTGCAGCTGGTAGTTTAGTTTCTTATTGTTTAGGTATTACAGAAATTGATCCTTTGAAATATGATTTGTTGTTTGAACGTTTTTTAAATCCTGAACGTAAAACAATGCCTGATATTGATACGGATTTTCCTGATGATAAAAGAGATGAAGTAATAAACTATGTTGTTTCTAAATATGGTAAAAAAAGAGTAGCAGGTATTGTGACATTTGGAACATTAGGTGCAAAACAAGTTATTCGTGATGTTAGTCGTGTTTTAAATATACCTACTTATAAAGTAGATGGTTTAAGTAAGTTTATTCCGGCTTTTACAAAAGATAAATTAGAAGATTTTTATCAAAAAAATAATGCTTTTAAAGCAAGAATTGATAGTGATTTATTGCTTAGTAAAATGTTTAAGATTGCTGTTAAGATAGAAGGATTTCCAAGACATACTTCTTCTCATGCAGCTGGTATTGTAATGTGTCAAAAAGATTTAGATGAAGTTGTTCCTCTTACTTTTAGTGAAGGTATGTATTTAACTAGTTATTCAATGGAGTATTTAGAAGAGTTAGGTCTTTTAAAGATGGACTTTTTAGGACTTAAGAATTTAACAATAATTCATAATATTTTAAAAGATATTGAAGATGTTTATCATGAAAAAGTTTCTTTTAATCAAATACCTTTTGATGATAAAGAGGCTTTACATATTTTTGAAACTGCGAATACAAGTGGTATTTTTCAGTTTGAAAGTACGGGTATGAGAAATTTTTTACGTAATCTTAGACCAAATTGTTTTGAAGATATTTTTGCAGCAATTGCTTTGTTTAGACCGGGACCTGCTGTTAATATTGATTCTTATGTTAGAAGAAAACATGGAGAAGAAGAAATTACATATTTAGATCCTTCTTTAGAACCCATTTTAAAAAATACTTATGGTATTATTATTTATCAAGAACAAATTATGCAAGTAGCAAGTCGTTTTGCGGGGTATAGTTTGGGAGAAGCTGATATTTTACGAAGAGCTATGAGTAAGAAGAAAGTAGATTTATTAAAAAATGAAGAAGATAAATTTATTTCGAAAAGTTTAGAAAGAGGTCATAGTTTAGAAGTTAGTAAGAAATTGTTTCAGTTAATATTAAATTTTGCAGGTTATGGATTTAATAGATCACATTCTGTTGCGTATTCTATTATTGCTTATAAGATGGCATATTTAAAGAGTCATTATAAAACAATATTTTTTGCAAATTTATTAACTAACGTGATTGGTAGCGAAGCTAAAACTCATGAATATATAATGGAAGCACGTAGTAATGAAATAGAGATTGTAAGACCTTCTATTAATTTAAGTGATATTAGATATATAGTTCGTGATAATAAAATTATTTATCCTATTTCTAATATTAAATCTATTGGTGTAGTGGTAGCTGGTAGTATTTTAAAAGCTAGAGAAGATGGTGAGTTTGTTAGTATTTATGATGCTTTTAGTAGATTGTATATTGCCGGTGTTGGTAAGAAAAGTTTAGAAGTTTTGATATATGCTGATTTATTTCATGAATTTTCTTACAATAGAGCAACCTTAATCTATAACTTAGATAGTTTATTTAATTATGCAGAATTAACAAAAGATATTGATCCTAGTCTAGTAATGCAACCAGACATAGAAGAACAAAAAGAATATGAAGATAGTTTCTTATTAGAGAAAGAAAAAGAAGTTTTTGGTTTTTATTTATCATCACATCCAACTACTATGTATAAAAAAGATAATCCTTATACTGTTTCTATTAGTGATGTTGTTAAAAATTATGGTAAAAAAGTTGACTGTTTATTATTAGTTGATAAAATAAAAGTAATAAATACAAAAAAAGGAGATAAGATGGCTTTTATTACAGGTAGTGATGAATCTGGTTCGATGGATTTTACGTTATTTCCTAAAACTTATAAGTTATATGAAAATATTGAAAAAGGTGATTTGTTGAAGATACGTGGTCGAGTAGAAAAAAGACTTGATCAATATCAAATCGTTGTTGAAAGAATTAAGTATTTAAAGGAGAAGGTGAATCGTGATGAAGAGGATTAAGAGTAAATTGTTATTAAAAAATCGTGAATGGGTATATAGTGTAGCGTGTGTGGTTTTAATGATTGATCAAGTTATTAAAATAATAGTACGTACACATATGGATTTACATGATGAAATATCTATTATTCCAAATTTCTTTTCTATTTATTATATAGAAAACACAGGTGGAGCTTTTAGTCTTTTTAGTGGGGCTACGATTCTTTTAATTGTTTTAAGTATTTTAGTTTTAGCTTTTTTACATGTTTATGTTATTACGGATGAAGAAATGACTAAATGGAGAAAGTTTGGTTTAGGTATATTAATAGGTGGTGTTATTGGTAATTTAGTTGATAGATTATTATATGGGGCAGTTGTAGATTATTTATCATTTTCTTTATTTGGTTATAATTTTCCTATTTTTAATATTGCAGATATTGGAATAGTTTTAGGATTTTTTGTTTTAGCACTTAATATTCTTAGGAGGGATATATATGAATTTAGAAATAGAGGTAAAGACAAATAGTGATAGTAGAATAGATTCATATTTAAGTGGTGAATTGGATATTTCACGTAGTAAAGTACAAAAATTAATTAAAGAAGATAAAGTTTTAGTAAATGATAAGAAGGTTTCAAGTAGTTATTTAGTAAAACTTGGTGATGTAATTAGTGTTTTAGATGATTTAGATTATTCTATGTCAGTTGAAGCTGAAGATATTTTTATTGATGTTGTTTATGAAGATGATTACTTATTAGTTATTAATAAAGCAAGTGGTATGGTGGTGCATCCAGCACCAGGTCATTATTCTGGTACTTTAGTTAATGCTTTGTTATATCGTTTTGAAATATCAGGTGGAGAAAAATATCGTCCAGGGATTGTTCATCGTTTAGATAAAGATACTAGTGGATTAATGTTAGTGGCTAAAGATGAGAAGATGCATGATGCTTTATCTAAGATGATAGCTAATAAAGAAGTAGAACGTCATTATTTAGCGATTGTAGATGGTGTTATTAAACATGACACCGGAACAATTGATGCACCTATTGGAAGAGATCCTAATAATAGACAAAAAATGGCTGTTACTGATGTACATGGTAAGGAAGCAGTAACTCATTTTAGAGTATTAGAAACTTTTTCTAATCATAGTTTGGTAGAGTGTATTTTAGAGACAGGACGTACTCATCAAATACGTGTTCATATGGCTTATATTGGGCATCCTGTTAGTAATGACCCTATGTATGGAAGAGGTAAAAGTACAGAATTTGGACAGATGTTACATTCTAAAAGTATTCGTTTTGTTCATCCTAAAACTGGCAAAGAGATGTATTTTGAAGTTGAACCTCCTAAAGAGTTCTTAGATACTTTGGAATTGTTAAAAAGTGAATAATACTTGCAAAAGTTGAATTTTTTTAGTAAGATAAGGGTGTTTGGGGGATGTGGTACTATGTATAATGTACTAACAGACAAATTTAATTTAACTATTAAGCAGTATCTTTAGAGTTTTAAACTCTTTTTGATACTGCTTTTTTTGAGGGGGCATATTATGATTAACTTAA
>CALVJZ010000053.1 GCA_944332465.1 uncultured Bacilli bacterium
GGAGTTGCTGGTTATATGTACATGAAGAAAAATCCTAATGCTATGTCTAATATGAAAGAGATGGCTAAGAATGCAGCGAAAAAAACTTATGATAAGTTAGAAGATATTGACTAGGAAACTGGTCAATTTTTTTCTATAATTAAAGAATTTCTTTGTATTTTTTGAAAGAAGATGTATGTATGAAAAAGATAGTAGTTTTATTTATTATATTTTTAATTATAGTGTGTGGGTGTGTTATTTGGAATAAGGTTAGTGTTGAAGATGATGTTTGTAGTAAGTATAAGATAGTTTTAGAGGATAAATATTATGTAGTTTATAAAAAATAAAAAATGGTAAAGATAAAAAAATACTTTCTACAAAGCAAGTTAAGGCAGATGGAGATGTTTTGTTTACTGATAGTGATGTTTATTTTGCTTTTTCTTTCCCAGGTGAAGGAACTAGTCTTAGTCGTTATTCTTTAGATTGTGATGATTATCAAACTTATAGAATTATGAGTATGGTTAATATTATTCGGTTATATGGAATAAAAGATAATTATTTATATTTGTTATATGATACTTATAATGACACTATTCCTTCTACGGTATATAGTAAAGTAAATATTAAGACTGGTGATGTTGAGTCAATTAATAAAGAGGATTTACCTAGTTCTTATAATTATGTTCCTTGTAGGGGGTAATTGTGTAAAATTAAGTAAAGTTTTCTTGGAAATACTTTACTTTTTTGTTATAATAATAACAGTTAGATATTAGGAGTGATAATAAATGGCATTAAAATATGATGAGTCATCGATTAAGATATTGGAAGGACTTGAAGCAGTTAGAAAAAGACCTGGTATGTATATTGGTTCTACTGATAAAAGAGGACTTCACCATTTAGTTTGGGAAATTGTAGATAATGCTATTGATGAAGCTATTAATGGGTTTGGTGACTATATTAAAATTATTTTACATAGTGATAAATCTGTAAGTGTAGAAGACCATGGACGTGGTATTCCAACAGGTATGCATGCTTCTGGTAAGTCTACTCCAGAAGTTATTTTTACGGTATTACACGCAGGTGGAAAATTTGAAAGTGATGGATATAAAGTATCTGGTGGACTTCATGGTGTTGGTAGTAGTGTTGTTAATGCATTATCAAAATGGATGGAAGTAACAATTAAACATGATAAGGGTGAATATTATATTCGTTTTGAAAATGGTGGTCATGTTGCGGTTCCTTTAAAGAAGATAGGTACTACTAATAGGACAGGTACTACTGTGCGTTTTATGCCAGATGGAGATATTTTTTCTAGTACAAATTTTTCTTATACAACAGTTTGTGAGAGAATGCAGGAGTCTGCTTTTCTTTTAAAAGGTATTACAATTGAGGTTATTGATGAAGAGGATGAACGTAGTAGTAAATTTCATTATGAGCGTGGTATTGAAGAGTTTGTAGAAGATATGAATAAGGGTAAGAACGTTTTACATAAAGTATTATCTATTACGGGTTCTAAAGATAAGATGGAAGTAGATGTTGCGTTACAATATACGGATTCTTACAATGAGACTATTGTTAGTTTTGTTAATAATGTTAAAACGATAGATGGAGGAACTCATGAAGTAGGATTTAAGACAGCTTTAACACGTGTTTTTAATGATTATGCGAAAAGTAATGGCTTTTTAAAAGCTAAAGATAAAGCTCTAGAAGGTAGTGATGTTCGAGAGGGGTTAACAGCTGTTATAAGTTTAAAAATACCAGAAGGTATTTTACAGTTTGAGGGACAAACAAAAGGTAAACTGGGTACACCTGGTGCACGTGTTGCGGTTGAAAATATTGTATCTGAACAGATGAGAGTGTTCTTGGAAGAAAATAAATCTATTGCGACAGAAATTATTAATAAAAGTTTACGTAGTAAAATAGCAAGAGAAGCAGCACGTAAAGCTCGTGAAGAAGCTCGTAAGGGTACTAGTAAGAAAAAAGAAGAAAGAAGTTTATCAGGAAAGCTTGCTCCAGCACAAAGTAAAGATAAAACTAAAAAAGAATTATTCTTAGTCGAGGGAGATTCTGCAGGTGGATCTGCAAAACAAGCTAGAGATAGACGTTATCAAGCTATTCTTCCATTACGTGGTAAAGTTTTAAATACAGAAAAGACTAAAGAAGACGATATTTTAAAGAATGAAGAGATTAATACAATGATTTATACAATTGGAGCAGGATATGGTTCTAATTTTGATATAGATGATTGTGAATATAATAAAGTTATTATTATGAGCGATGCTGATGAAGATGGTGGACATATTCAGTGTTTGTTGTTAACTTTTTTCTATCGTTATATGAAACCTTTAATTGAAGATGGTAGATTATTTGTAGCATTACCTCCACTTTTTAAGATTCAAGCTGGTAAGAATGTTGAGTATGCTTATACAATTGAAGAAATGAAAGAAAAGTCAAAAGGTAAGAAATGTGAAATTCAAAGATATAAAGGTCTTGGTGAAATGAATGCTGATCAGTTAGGTGAAACAACAATGCAACCAGGTAGTCGTACTTTGATTCGTGTTAATATTGAAGATGCACAGTTAGCTGAAAAGCGTGTTTCTGTTTTAATGGGAGATGAAGTTGCACCAAGAAAAGAGTGGATTGATGAAAATGTTGAGTTTACACTAGAAGATAGTTATAAAATTTAGGTGATTGGATGAATAGTGTTGTGAAATCTACGGAGTTTTATTTAAGTGTCTTTCCTGATATAGCAGAAAATAGTGATGCTATGTTATATAAGAAGGCTGTTGAAAATAGAAAAACAATTAATTTTTGTTATGATGATTTTAGTGATAAGAAAATTGGAGATATTCATAATAACTTTTTAAGTCAAGGTTATTCAGGAGAATTTGCTATTTTTGCGGTTACTAGTTATGAAAGTGATGAGATGGCTTCTTATAGTATTGTAGATACTGATATTATGTTACTTTTTCGTAATAATATAATAGATGATAATTTAGTAAATCATACTGTTAGTGATGTAATGATTAGCATTTTTGAAGAAGATTATCAAAATATGCAACCTAATGGGAAAAGGTTGGTACGAAGTTTTTGTTCAAGATATAGAAATAATTAATAGAAGGGTGATAATATGCCAAAGAAGAAAAGTGAAACACAAGAAGTAATTGAAAAAATATTTGATTATACTCTAGAAGATATCATGGGGGAAAGATTTGGAAGTTATTCTAAGTATATTATTCAAGAACGTGCTATTCCAGATGCTAGAGATGGATTAAAACCAGTTCAACGTCGTATTTTATATTCTATGCATAAAGAAAAAAATACTTATGATAGAGGATATCGTAAAAGTGCTAAAACAGTTGGAGACGTTATTGGTAATTATCATCCACATGGTGATACTTCTATATATGATGCGATGGTTCGTATGTCACAACCTTGGAAAACAAGATTTCCATATATTGATATGCATGGTAATAATGGGTCTATTGATGGGGATAGTCCAGCGGCTTATCGTTATACTGAAGCTCGACTTTCAAAGATTAGTAATGAAATGCTTCGTGATATTGATAAAGATACAGTAGAGTTTGCTCCTAACTTTGATGATACTACGATGGAGCCTACTGTACTTCCAGCACGTTTTCCGGCATTACTTGTCTATGGAGCTATGGGTATTTCAGCAGGGTATGCGACTAATATTCCACCTCATAATTTAGGAGAAATAATTGATGCGACAATTCATAGAATTGATAATCCTAATTGTGGACTTGATACTTTAATGAAGTATGTAAAAGGACCTGATTTTCCAACGGGTGGTATTATTGAAGGAATTGATGGTATTCGTTCTGCTTATGAAACAGGAAGAGGAAAAATTGTTGTTAAAAGCAGGTATACTGTTGAAGAAAGTAAGAGTGGGAAGTCTATTATTATTACAGAAATACCTTTTGAAGTTAATAAAGCTTTAATGGTTAAAAAAATAGATGAGATTCGTATTGATAAAAAAATAGATGGTATTAGTGAAGTTAGAGATGAGTCTGCAGCTGATGTTAGAGTTGTTATTGATTTAAAGAAGAATGCTAATGTTGATTTAATTATTAATTATTTATTAAAAAATACAGATATGCAAATTAATTACAACTTTAATATGGTAGCAATCGTAAATAAACGTCCAAAGTTATTAGGTTTAAAACAAGCTCTAGATGCTTTTATTAATCATCAAAGAGAAGTAGTTCGTCGCCGTACAGAGTTTGATTTAGCACATGCTAAGGCAAGATATCATATTGTTGAAGGTTTAATTAAGTGCTTATCTATTCTTGATGAAGTTATTCGTTGTATACGTGAGTCTAAGAATAAAAGTGATGCTAAAGAGAATTTAGTAAAAGAGTTTCAGTTTACAATGGAACAAGCAGAAGCTATTGTTACATTACAACTTTATCGTTTAACAAATACTGATGTTGTTGCTTTACAAGAAGAGATGAGTAATTTAGAGAAAATAATTAGTGGACTTAGCGCTATTTTAGGTAGCGAAGAAGTATTAAAGTCTGTTATGAAGAAAGATTTACGTGATGTTAAGAAAGAATATCCTGGTGAACGTTTAACAGATGTTAAAGAAGAAATTACAGAAATTAAGATAGATACAACAGCAATGATACCTAAAGAAGATTGTGTTGTTATGGTGACACGTGATGGTTATGTAAAACGTACATCATTTAGAAGTTATACAGCTTCTAATCCTGATGATATAACAATTAAAGAAAATGATTATATTTTAGGTATTTATGAGATGACAACATTAGATACGTTATTGGTATTTACAACTCATGGTAATTATTTACATATACCAGTTCATATTTTACCTGATTTAAAATGGAAAGATATGCCTAAACATGTAAGTAATGTTATTGAAACTTCACCAGATGAGAGTGTTGTTAGTGCTATACCAGTTAGTAGTTTTGATACGGATAAGAATGTTGTTATCGCAACACGTAATGGTATGATTAAACGTAGTAAATTAAGTGAATTTAAGTTATCACGTTATTCTAAACCAACAAGCTGTATGAAGTTAAAAGATGATGATTTAGTAGTAGATAGTTTTGTGGAAAAAGACAACACCTTATTTATAACAACAGATAGTGGTTATGGTTTAAGTTTCTTAGTTGAAGAAGTACCTATTGTAGGTGTTAAAGCTGCTGGTGTTAAAGCAATGAAATTAAAAGATGATCATGTTGTTTCTATTAATCAATTTGATCCTGCAAAAGATGAATTTATTTCTATTATTACAGATAAAGGTACAGGTAAGAGAGTTCATTTAAGTGAATTTGAACTATCTACTCGTAGTAGAAGAGGTCTTTTAGTTTTACGTGAAGTTAAGAGCAATCCTTATCATGTTATAAAAACATTTATTACTGATTCTAAAAATTATATTGGTATTAAAAATGGGGAAATCTCTACGTTAAAATTAACGGAATTAAATATTCTTGATCGTTATTCTACAGGAGGACAAATATCTAAACATGATTTAGTAGATAGTTTTATGATTGCGGTTTTACAAAGAAGAGAAGATGAGGAACAAGAAGTTCTTGATGTAAATGTTGAAGAAGTTAAAGAAAAACAAGTACCCAAAAAAGAAAAAGTGTCTTTAAAAGAAATCGATGATAGATTAATGACAATAGATGACTTTTTGAAGTAGAAAGAAGATAATTCTTCTTTTTTTTCTTTTATTACATAAAATATATTGGTGGTAAATATGTCGAAAGAGAGTTTTAAAACTTTTGCGAGAAAGCATATAGAACTTGCTAATAGTGTGGTTGAGGGTAAAGCTAGTTGGCAAAAATTATATGAAATATATGAAATTTATGGAGAAAATAGTAAAGTCTGGGATACTTATTTTAATAATGAAGATGTAAGTAATAATATAACTGGTATTATTAATAAAGTAAAAGATATTGATATGGAGTCTTTACAAAAGGGGATTGAAAATATTCAAAAGGTATTAGGGTTAGTACAAGGTTTAAGTTTTGGTAGTGATAAAAATATTTCAAATGAAAGAGCTGTTTATGAAAGGTTTCAAGATTAATGAAAAAAGAGACATTAGAAGTTATTCGAAATAATCCTATTATATATCAATATCTAAGAGATAATTCATCTTGGTATAAAGAATTAAATCGTAATTCTAATGTAGTTGATAATATATTAAAAGAAGCTAAGAAATATTATAAAGTTAGAGGTATAGATAAGTTAGAAAGAGCTATTGAACAGATTGATATGATAACTACGTTTATGGATGTATTAAAATAGATTTTATGATAGAATAAAGTTATGGAAGAGTTAATAGATAAATTAGAAGAGTTAAAAGATGTTTTAGATAAAGAAGAAGTTATTGTTAAATATTTGGAGGAAAAAGAAAAGATTTTAAAAGATAGTAATATTTCTTCTAAAGTTTTAAAATATCAAGAAACTAAGAATGAAAAGTTAAAAGAAGAAATTTATAATATTCCTTCTTTTTTGGAGTATAAGAAAATGGAAAATGAAATATTACTTTTAATTATGGAATTAAATTCTAAGTTTAAAGATATTAAGAAAGGAATATAATTATGAGGGTTATTAGTGGTAAATATAAAGGAAGAAGTTTAGAAGGATTTAGTATTTTAGGAACAAGACCAACTATGGATAGAGTAAAAGAAAGTTTATTTGCTATGATACAAAATAAGATTGATAATAGTTGTTGTTTAGATTTATTTTCAGGGAGTGGTAATTTAGGTATTGAAGCGTTAAGTGAAGGAGCTAAAGAAGTTTATTTTGTTGATAAGAATCGTAAGGCTTATACAACTATATGTCGTAATTTAGATAAGTTAGGTGTTGGTTGTGATAATGTTTTTTGTATGGATTATATAAAAGCTCTTAACTATTTTGCTTCTTTGAATTTAGTATTTGATGTTATTTTTTTGGATCCGCCATATGCTACTGATTTTATAACTAAAAGTATTTTTTCTATTGTTGATAATCATTTACTTGCCCAAGATGGTATTATAGTTTGTGAAAGTGATAGTTTAGAAAGAATAGATGTTCCTCTTTGTTTAAAGATTGTAAAATCAAAAAAATATGGAGATAAAGTGGTAGCTATCTTACAGTATGTGTGATAAAATAACTGTAAGATAGGTGATTAGATGATGAAATTAAATAACCGTGGTTTTGCTATTTCGACATTATTGTATGGACTTATGATAATGTCTTTATTAGTTGTAGTTGCATATTTAGGAAATCTTAGTACTGATAGGCAAAATACAAAAGGTTTTGTAGATAAAATAGAAGATGAATTAAATCGTTTAAGTGTAACAAGTACAGAAGGTGGTTATACGGGTGATGAAGTTGATAGTATGGGACGTGAATATATAGCTCCAAATAATGGTTGGTATAAGATAGAGTTATGGGGTGCTGGTAGTGGTAGTGGTCTAGGTTCTTATGTTTCAGGTGTTATGTATATGAAAGCTAACGATTATTTATATGTTTATGTTGGGGCTAAAGGAGGAAGTAGTAATACTTTTAATAGTGGCTCTAAAGGTGGAGGAGCAACGGATGTTCGTTTAGTTAACGGTGAGTGGAATTCTGATGAGTCTTTAAAAACAAGAATTATGGTTGCAGCTGGAGGAGGAACTACAGAGGCTAATTCGGGTGGTGCCTTAGTAGGTTTTGGTTCTACGCCAGGTACACAGACATCAGGATATAAATTAGGAATCGCTTCTGGTAACGGAGGCGGAGGTTATTATGGTGGAAATCCTGGTGGCGGTAGTTCAATGATTATGGGCTATGCTGGTACTATGGCTGATAGTACTACTAAACAGACGACGAAGGTACTTACTGGCTTTTTTGGAAATTATAAAGATGATGGGACACCGGAGGCAAGTTCTATTACACCAAAAATTTATAATGGATTAATTGTTGCGGGTGTCAATGCTGAGGCAGGTAAATTTAAAATTACGCAAATATCTTCTAATGGAGAAAATAATCCTCCAAGAATGGGAATGAATACTAAATTAAATAACGTTACGGGAATTCGAGATTGTGTTTCTGACTCTACAGGTCGTTGGTCTGAAATACAAGCAATTAATATGGATGGTGAAAATATTTTACTTCAAACTTCTACTGCGGCTAGAAATGGTAATATTGTTGATTCTTCACCTACTACGACAACAGCTACAACAAATGTTAATGGTAGTAGAAGATGTATTACTTATACTTTTAATAAGACTAATTTAGCAGAAGTCGCTGTATGGCATACTTTTGATAATAAATATTCTCCTTTTAAATATGTTTCTGGTCACGTTTTACAGGTACAAATTAATGGTAAATGGGAATATTTACGAAATACTACAGCAGGGCAAGCAAATGAAAAAGAAACAAGTAATGGAATTCAT
>CALVJZ010000054.1 GCA_944332465.1 uncultured Bacilli bacterium
TTCTCGTCTAATCTTTCCAGACATTATATATTATGCGGAAAAATGGGGTAGGTAAAACTAAACTGTTAAATCTCATCCAAAAGAGAATGTATGGAAACGAATATTATATAACAGCTTCTCGTGATACAAGCGAAGCAGATAATTCAGAATCAATACATGGTAAGTTGGCAAACTGCACAATCGAAAGCTTATTACAGTCATTCATTAAACTAGCTTGTAAGGAATTGTTTTCTAAAAATAAATATCACATACTAGCTAATGGGAAAAAAATTAAAAACAGTTATAAATTATTTTTAGAAATGTATGATAGATTAAATTTAAACAGAAAAATTAAAATAAACTTTGATAAAAAGACAATAGAATTATACAATGATAAAGAAAAAATACCAGCATATGATATAACAGAAGCTAGTGATGGAGAAAAGGCTATTATTCAAATCTTGCTATATGTTTTTCTTGTGCCAAAAAATTCCTACATCATGATAGACGAACCAGAATTACATATAAATCCTGCAATAGTAAATGATTTCTTTAATAGTATAGAAACATTTAGGCAAGATTTAGTTTTTATATATAGTAGTCATAGCATAGAATTTATTGAGTCACGACAAAATGCAAAATTGATATACATAAAGTCATATAATGGTGAAACATGGGATTATGAATATCTAGAAGATAAAAGTTTAGGAATCAAACATATTCTAGAAATAATTGGAAGTAGGGAACCGATTATATACATAGAAGGAGATTATCAAAGCATAGACTATAAAATATATTCAAAAATTTTTAAAGAGTTCAAGATCATACCAGTAGCTAGTTGCACTGAGGTAATAAAAATATGTAAAAGTATTCATAGGTGTAATCTTAATTATAATGGCAAAATATATGGAATTATTGATAATGATTTTAAAAGTGATGCAGCAATAAGTAAATATAAAAATGATAACATTTATACATTGCCATGTAGCGAAATAGAAAATTTATTATTTCATCCATTAATTCTTGAGCATGTTTTAAAAAAGAATAATTCTGCAGAGAACAATGCTATAATAAGTAAATTAAAAAAAGTAATTATTGAAGATATGAAAACCAACAGAGAAGAAATAATAAAAGACTTTATTAACAAAAACACACCAATATTTAATAAAAAACCAAAGTATAATTCTATTGATATAGAAAGTTTAAAATACGATATAAATGAAAATTTTAACTCTAATATGAATGAATTTATTGATAAAGTAAATAAGTTTATAGTTAAGTTGGATGAAAGTTTGAACTCAAATGATTATAATCAAATTTATATATATCCTAATAAAGGTATAAAATCTGCATTGAATAAAATTAATTTAACTTTCTCAAATTATCAACAAAAGATAGAAATTAGTTTAGAAGAAAATGAAAAATTTAGAAAAGAAATTGTTTCAAAGATTTTTGGAAATCTTGGGGAAATATAGAATTTTAATAAAAGGAAACTACATATCAAGATATCAAAAATAATGAGCATACACTGTACAAACTGTACAGCTTTTTTATTAGTTTTTATAATAAAAATATTTACTTGGTGATATACTATGATAAAGGAGAACAGATTTTATGTGGAAAGGAATTCTAATAATTATTATCATAATATTAGTATTATTCCTTTTCTGCACTCTTAAATTAGCAAGTATTTCTGATAGTGAAGAAAATAATTATAAAAACAATAAAAAAAATTAAAAAACGCAACTTATCTCTTGCGTGACCGCCCAAATTATGATATGATTAAGTGGCAATGGCGATGGACCCTTAGCTCAGTTGGTTAGAGCATCCGGCTCATAACCGGGCGGTCACTGGTTCGAGTCCAGTAGGGTCCACCATTATCATATGCGAGTATGGCGGAATTGGCAGACGCGCTAGACTTAGGATCTAGTGTCTTAGACGTGCAGGTTCAACTCCTGTTACTCGCACCATTATGAAAACAAAGGACCCTACAGGGCTCTTTTTTTGTGCCAGTGACCGCCGTTATTGATATAAAATTTGCTTTTTACAATTATCGACAAAAAACGCTCTAACCAACTGATATTATAGTCACCCAAAAGAGGTGAATTATGAATAACGATTTTGAAAATATAATCAAAAAATTTGAAGAATTAAATAGGAAAGGTTATATACAAGGAATCAACAATAATTTATATAACTCTGCAGGACTTACTTTAGAACATTATTTAGGCAAAGAAGCTGATAGTATGTTTTTTCCTGATTATAAAGGAATAGAAATAAAATGTACACAAAGATTTAGTAGATATGATATAACGCTATTTTCTTTATCTTTTGATGGACCAAGTTTATATGAAAGTAATTATCTTTTAGAAACATATGGAATAAAAGATACAATATATAAAAATTATAAAAAGCTAACTATAAGGTTAAAACTAAATAAAAAAGTTTCCATAGACAATAAATATTATTTTGAATTAAAAATAGATAACGAAAAAATATATATTAAAATATACAATAATGAGGGAATACCAATAGAAAATAGAGGTTATATTTATTTAGACACTATTAAAAAAAGATTCTTAATAAAATTGAATAAATTAGCTTTAATTTATGCTAGTAAAAAGAGAATAAATAATGATTTATATTTTAGATATTATAAAATAGAATGTTTTAAATATCGCGAAATAGATTATTTTATAAAATGTTTAAAACAAGAAACAGTAAAAATATCATTAATACTTAGATTTTCTAGAAACCAAAAAACTTTTGGAAAGAATAAGAATAAGGGATTAGTATTTACGATTTCTAAGAATGAATTAGATTTGTTATTTGATAAAGTATATTACGAAGAGAATTAATTGTTCTCTAATAAAATTTTAAAATAAAAACAAATAATATTTGACTTTTCCAAACTATTAACCTATTATATTCTGAAAAATGAAGGAACAGTAATTATGATTATAAAGACAGAACCAAGTGATATATTTAAACAAAATGCTAAACATATTGCTTTTGCTATTAATACAGAAGGATTTAATGACTCTGGTTTTGCAGGTGAAATTGCAAGAACTGCTTGGCCAGAATTAGCAAACATTGGTAATAATGAAATTGGAGAAGTATTATCCAAACAGGTAGGTGATACAACATATCACGCTTTAGTTTGTCATTCTCTACATAATGGCTGGGGCACTAATCAAAGAGAAGTTATTAAAACTTGTTTTGACAAAATAGATGCGAATAATGAACCAATTAACTCAATTGCCATAGGGACAGGATTTATTGGTCAACTAAGTGGAGCTAATGTACCAGAAATTGTATGTGGTATGCTTGAATCAAAGCAAAAAATTATTTTACATGCCAATTTTTCTTTAGATGATATCAATAAATATTATGAATCACATCCTAGTAACGAAAATCCTAAAACTTTTATAAGAAAATAATATATTATATAAAAGCGACAAAACAGAATAATTAAGTATTCTGTTTTTTATTTGGAAATAAAGAAAAAAAGTGCTATAATAAGACACATTAAGGAGAAAAGATATGCAAAAAACATATATTGAAATGGGTAGCGAAGTTGATAATGAGGAAAAAATATTAAACGGAACCGAAAAATATTTTGTAGTTGATTCAAATAATATTGGAACTTTTGAAGTAGGAGGAATAGATGGACATATTGCTTATTCCATACGTTATCCAAGGATTCCTGATCCTTATGATTACTACACAAAAAGAGAACCATCATATAAAGTTGTATTAGAATTAAAAGAAGATGATACTGGTTATTATTTTACAACCTTAGAAGGAAAAGAAAAAATTTTGCTTTCAAGAGAAGATTGTCTTGGTCTATCTGACAGAAGATTTGATGAATTCTTAATACCAGGTGAATATTGGTCAAGTAGAGAAAGAGAAAGAACATCTTTAGAACAACCTCATAGATTATATGAATTATTTGCAGATATTGATTCATCATATTTTGTAGATACATTTGATACTATTAGACAAAATCCATTAACAGTAAATTTATCTTGTCTTAGACCATTAACTGAAGAAGACCATCCTGATTGGATATTAGATACAAATAAAAGATATCAAGATACTATTAACAGATTATTAGAAAGTAGGAGTATAGAAGGACAAAACTGGTTAATGGAAAGATATAATGTTGTAAAAGATGAATTACCAAGACCAAAGGAAAAGGGAAAACAAAATGGAACTAACTAGAAAAACAATCTTAGAAGATGAAGATTATTTAAGACAAATATCTTTACCTGTAGATTTTAATGATGAAAAATTAAGTGAAGAAATTGAAGCATTAAAAGATTATTGCCTTGAAACAGAATGTTTCGCTTTAGCAGCAATTCAAGTAGGCATTCCTAAAAGAATAGTATGTATTAAACAAACAACAGAAGAAGATAGTGATGAGGAAATAACAAGAGATGATTTAAAAGTGTTAATCAATCCTGAAATTATATCTCGTAAAGGAAATACAAAATACTGGGAAGCATGTCTTAGTTGTCTAGATTTAACAGGTTGTGTAAATAGACCTTATGAAATGCTTATCAGTTATCAAGATGAAGAAGGTAACTATCATGAAAAAACAATCTCTGGTTTTGAAGCAACAGTTTATTCTCATGAATTTGATCATCTTGATGGTATATTACATATGGATATTGCTGATTATGTCATTGAAATGACTACTGAAAAAAGAAAAGAATTTAGACAAACGCATCCATATGAAATTATAGATAAAGATAAAGAATATCAAAGACCAAGTCAAAATAAAAGATATGTAAGATAAATATAATAAAGGGGGATTCTATGAAAGTAGCAGATTTTGAACTTGACAACCTTTTAAATAATCCTAATAATTCTCCTGAAAATCTAACAGAAGATGAAAGAGAAGATATTAGAAAAAGATTAGATAGACTTGCTGAAAGATATGCGTTTACAAATGATGGTGAAGAAGAAGTAATAATTCCTCTATCAACTTTTTTAAGAAGGTTTAAAGAACCTGAACTTATTTATGCTAAAGAATATGCTGACTCTAAAAGATACCTTCTTAGAACAACAGATAAAAATATTGAAGGTGTTGTAATTAGAAGAAGTAGTACTATGCCACTTTATAAGCGTAAAGAAACTGCACCATTATCTAAAGAAGAACAAGAAGAAGTACTAAATCGTTTAGTTGAATATCGTAAAAAAATAGCAAAAGAAGAAATAACTGACGAAGAATTAGAAGAATATAAAAATTTAAGAAAATATTTTATTGAACATAACATTCGTCTTGCTACAACAGCAGCAATGAAACATCATTCTAATTTGTCAGAAGAAGAAAAAGAAGAATTTGCCTTAGAATTTCTAGTTTATGCTGTAGATGACTATATAAATAAACTTGCTGAAGGTAAAAACTTAAATATAACTTTATCGACATTTGTCACAAATATTATTAGATGGAAATGGGCGATGATGGAAGCAAGTGAACAATTAATTAGAACATCATATCATAAACTTACAAAAATAAATACAATCAATCAGTTATTATCTCATCTAAATTACACTGAGTATGATGACTTTGATTTAGAAAGAGTATCTTCTCTTACTGGTATGGATATCGAAGAAGTGAAAAAATTACTTTCTTCTAATCCTCAAATGGAAAGTGTTGAAGAACATCAAGAAAGTGATGAAACATTTCTAGATCGTTATAATCCACCAAGATATCTTGATGATACTGAATATTTTGCTCTAGAACATATAAATCAAGAAACTATTGCAAATGATTTAGAACTTGCTATGAAAGATGTGGGACTAACTAAAATAGATATTGAATTATTATATGACTTGTTTGGAAGTGAAAATCCTATGTCTCTACGCGAACTAGGAAGAAAGTATCACACATCACACGAAACTGTAAGAACATGTAGAAACAAAGTTTTATCTAAAGTACGAGAGCAACCAATCCTCAAAAAATACCAATAAGAATATATGTTATAATAAAAAAGAAAGAGGTGAAAGTATGACAAAAGAATTCGCAACAGGTAAAGCTTATTTAAGTGAAGTAATTACTTTATTTAAAGTAGAAGATGACATTCAATCTCTAAGAGAAGATTTTGAAAAATTAGTAAAAGCACATCCCAAAAGAAATATATTTCGTTTGCTAGAAGATATAAAATTAGATAGAAAAAGATTTATTCCTAAAGATGTAAAAGCATTTTATCAAAAACATCAAAAATCATTTGATACTATCACAAGTTCAACAACAATAACTAACTTTTTAAGTAACTTTTATGAACCAAATGGTAGTAGAAGAATCTATAGTACTTTAGCTAACTTTGATACATATTTTAGAAATCATCAAGATGAAAATGAAAATATTGAAGCATTACTTGCTAAAATGAAATCTTTAAATATTAAATATATTGGTATTAATCCTGATATAGATTTTACGTCTTTAACATATTATGCTGATAAAAGTGAAGAATGGAATGAAACTTTAACTTATTTAGAAAACGTTGAAGTGTTACCAAACTATAATCCTAGAACAATTAAATATCATTCAACTGGATCAGATTACGCTATAACATTAGGTTTCTGTGGCCTATTTGGTAATGCTGCTCAAATGGGAAAAGATATTGTTGTAAATAATTTGAATTTTGATCCAAGTCATCTACCAGATAAACTTCATCCAGGAACATTTTTTCATGAATTAAAAGAATTGGATGAAAAAGCAAGCGAACAAAGCGAAAAACTTCGAAGTTCAATTGATTTAGAGTCTCAAGAAATAGATTTAAAATCTCTTCTTCAAAGAACTAAAGAAACGATAGCTGGAATATCTCAAGAAGATTTAAATCCTGAGTTAGAAGGAACTCTAAAAATAATCGAAGATGGTCTAGAAGCCTTTGGATTAGGTAGAAAAAAATATAATGAAGGTATTACTAGAAATGGAACTATAGCACCTGAGAATTTAAAAGAAGAAAGACAAAAAATCTTAAAAATAAATGGAAAGAAGGTACAAAATGGAAAAAACAGAACATAGAATAGACGTACACAGTTTATTAGTATTATTGAAGGTAATGGATAGATTACCAAAATTTGATAAAGAACTACAAGAATTAGTAGAAGCTACAAAAGGAAGTAAAGCAAGAAAAGAAGGTCGTATCACAATACCTGCTATTAACCAAATAAAAAGAGAACTACAGACTCTAACCTCAAACAAAAGTGGTTATAAAAAAATTTCTAAATATACAGGAAGATTTTATGGAAGAAACAAAAAACTTATTGACGAAATAAGTGAACAAACAGACATTTCTGGTTTTATTGGAAGATTCTATGATAGAGATGGTAAACATAAAGATTCTAAAGATGGAGGATATTTCTGGACTTATTTAATGGAACATCAAGAAGACCAAGATAAAATAAGAGAAACTTTAGAAAAGTTAGATGCTTTAGGTATCAAAAGAATATCAATGAATCCAGACTGGGACTTTTCAATACAAGAACATGAATTATCAAGAGACGCTATTGAAAACGAAACAATAATATATTCTAAAGATTACTCTTTAACTGGTCCAAAGAAAGAAGAAAGTCTAACTTATCATCTTGAAAATCCTTATGCTATTTTAATGTATCCATGGAATCATAAAGCACCTGAAATATTAGTAAATAGACTTAACTTTCCAAAAGATACACTACCAGATAGTATTACTTTAAAAAGTATTTATGAAGATATGCTAGCTAAAGAAACTATAGAATATGCAAGACAAACAAATGAATTATATTTAACTAATTATAATCTCTTAGATCAGTCATTAAAAACATTATTAGATATTGCCGATAGTACTGAAAATCTTCCAGATAGAGATATAGTTATAAAACAACTAAAGGGAATGGAAGAAAGTAAAAAGGTTTTAGCAGATACTAAAGAAGAAACACCTCAAGAAGAAACAACTTATGATGATGAAATTAGTCGTACATTTGCTTTTTATGAGGCAAGAAGAGGTCTATCTACTGCTATAAATAACTTAACTTTAATATTAGAAGTTGATGAAAATATACCTAGAAGAGGCGAAAGATTAGATGCTATTTCTAGTATGCGAAGAAGATTAGCTAATATTAAACAAGCAGCCAGTATGTATGCTGATTCCCTTGTAGAAGATGGTACTATGACAAGAGATGCATTAGAAGAAGAAAAAGGTAAAGTTAAAAGTAAATACAGTAAAAAATTATTATCTAGAACTCCAAGACACAGTTAATACTGTGTTTTTTAATGACAAAAAATACTAAACGATATGCAATTTTCAAGTACCGAACGTATTAGTTTAACACCTTATCAAAAGAAAATGTAGATATGTAATGAAC
>CALVJZ010000055.1 GCA_944332465.1 uncultured Bacilli bacterium
GAGTTTAAAGAAAACTTCTGTAAAAATAATAACTATACATTTATTAGAACATACACCGTAAAAAATGTTTCAAAATACACAAAACAACAATATACTGACGATGGTACACCAGTTACTTATGGAAATTCTTTTAAGGTTAAACTTAGTGAGTTTCAAGGAAAAACAAAAACAGTTATTATAAATAACTTATGGGATATAACATTAGAAAAAGATAAAACATATGAATTTGAATTTATGATTAATGAAGATGTAAGTGATATAAAAGATGAAATAGAAGATATTTTTAAATATTCAACTATCATAAGTGTTAAAGAAACAACAAAAAAAGGTTTAGAACAAATACAAGAACCAATGTTTAATAAATAAAGTAGGAGGAATTATGAAAAAAATATTATTATACTTTACTACCATTGTAATGTTATTTGCAGTAACTAGTTGCGGAGTAAAAAATGATTTTGATATAGGAAAAGTATCAAATATTAAAATTAATAATAATAACAATGTCACACTATCAATTAAAGATAATACATTGAAAAAAACAGGTACAACCTTAATTTTAGAAAATGATAGTGATAAACTACTACATTATGATGAATATTATAAAATGGAAATAAAAAAAGATAAAAAATGGCACAAAATCAATGTTGAATTATGTTTTACTGATCCACTCTGGGAAGTAAAAGAGAATTCTAAAAAAGAAATTGAATTAAACTGGGAACATGGATATGGAAAACTTGCATCAGGAGATTATAGAATAATAAAAGAAGTGTATTTTGAAGGCGAAGAAGAGAATGCATTTAATATATCAGCAGAATTTACGATTAAATAATCTAATAAAAAGCAGAGGGTAAATAATGAAAAAACTTTTATTACCACTAGTAGTTGCGATAGTATCACTAGTAATAACATTTTTTATATTTGAAATAATGAGTTGGTATGATTTTGGAGGCCCTATAACAAGTATTGTATTAATTAGATTAATTATATGTTTTATTATAATATTTTTAATATTACTAGGTTTAATATTATTACTAAAAAAGAAAAAGAATAAATAACTATAAATTTTAACATATTTATTGCTATAAAAGAATTAAAAAGAGGGTTGACACATCGAAAAAAAAGACTATAATATTTCAGCAAGTGAGGAGATATAAGCAATAAAGTGAGCTATCTCGGGCCAAAAGCCTACACAAGATTCTTGGAGTCACGAATACAAATTTATTCGTGGCTTTTTATTTTACACGAATAAATAAAGGAGGGCTAAAAATGATAAAGAGATTAGTAGAGTTTTCAGAATTAGAACAAATTAATATGATTATTTCAGGAACAAGTTATGCAATGTTTAAAGCCCAACTAGATAAAAAATTAAAAAAGGTGAATTAGAAGAAATCTCGGAGAGGTACAAAAAAGAGATATTAGAATTCTAGGAATATTAGAAGGACTAGTATATCCGATGGATGAGCTAGGGACATATCTATATAAAGATGTTTCAAGAATCCTAAAGTAATGGAATTACCTAATTCACCAAAGAATACTAGATAGTGAGTATGTATAAGAGAAATCGAGCTACATAGGGGAAACCTACACGTTACACACGGAGTCACTAATAATGAAAAAGTGTCTTCGTGTTTTTTTGTACTTAAATAGAAAAGGAGTATGATATACTAGAAACAGTAGAGTAAGGAAGTGAGTATATGTCAGTAATAGAAGTAAAAAATATATCAAAGACATTTAAAGTAAAACTAAAAGAGAAGGGTTTAAAAGGAAGTCTAAAATCCATTGTAAAACCTAAGTATAAAAAAGTACAAGCTGTAAAAAATATTAGTTTTAATATTGAAAAAGGAGAAATGGTAGCTTTTATTGGTCCAAATGGGGCAGGAAAATCAACAACTATAAAAATGATAACTAGTATTTTGTATCCAGATAAAGGAAAAATTTCTGTATTAGGATTGAATCCAGAAAAAGATAGAAAAAAACTAGCTTATGAGATTGGTACTGTATTTGGTCAAAAAGAGCAACTATGGACTCATTTAACACCATACGATAACTTTAAGTTCTTTGGAGCAATTTATGATATACCAGAGTATCAGATAGAAAAGAAAATAAATGAACTAAAAGAATTGTTTGAATTAGATGAATTTATTAATACTCCAGTTAGAAATTTAAGTTTAGGTCAAAGAATACGTTGTGAAATAGTGGCATCACTAATTCATGAACCTAAAATATTATTCTTAGACGAACCAACGATAGGTCTAGATCCCGTAGTGAAAGAAAATATCAGAACTTTAATTAAAAGAATGAATAAAGAATACAAAACAACAGTATTTTTAACAAGTCATGATGTATCTGATATTGAAAAACTATGTAAAAGAGTAATTATAATTAATAATGGACAATTAGTATTAGATGATACTATGGAAAATTTAAAGTATCACTACCTAAATAAAAAGATAGTAGAAGCTAAGATGAAAGAACCAGTAAACCTAGATGGAAAAGATGGTCTTACAATTTTAAAAGATAGGGGATATAACATAAAAATTGAAGTAGACACAACTAAAAAAAGCGTAGCAGATGCCATAAAACTTCTTAATCCAGATAATATTATAGATATTAATATTTCAAATATCCCATTAGAAAATATTATTAGTAGTATTTATAAGGATGGGGATACAAAATGAAAAAATACTGGTTTATCTATAAATCTGAAGTAATGAGTGATCTACAATATATATTTAACCTATTAGTAGGATTTATTAGTTATTTAATACTAATATATATCTTTTTAAATTTATGGAATTATATGTATGATGACCCAACGCAAGTAATCAATGGTTACACTAAAAATCAAATGATTTGGTACGTTATTATTACAGAAATACTATGGATGACCGTAGGAGGACGTAAGTTATGTAGAAAAATCTGTGATGACGTAAAAGGTGGAAATATTGCTTATAACATAAACAAACCATATAGTTACATTGGGTATGCGTTATCCAGTCATCTAGGAGGTTGTACAGTTAAAGCAATTATGTTTACTATACTTGGTATGATAACAGGAATTATTTTTATTGGAGAATTTCCTAAACTAACTATACTAAGTTGTATTATGGTACTAATAACAGCTCTACTAGCAACAATAATTAATACATTATTAATTATATTTGTAGGATTGATTTCGTTCTTTATCGAAGATGCTAATCCATTCTATTGGTTATATAGTAAATTTATTTTAGTACTGGGAACAATATTTCCTATTGAATACTTTCCAAGTATCATGCAACCAATATTAATTTATAGTCCTATATATGTTGTATCTTATGGACCAGCAAAATTATTTGTAGATTTTTCCTGGGAAAAATGCTTATTCATTATCATAGCTCAAATTGCCTATATCATAATCGCTTATCTACTATGTAGATTATTATACAAGAAGGGGGTGAAACGTTTAAATGTTAACGGAGGTTAAAAATCAGATAAAAGTATCTTTTTTATCAATAAAATATGCTTTATTAAGAGAAATGTTAAATAAAACAACCTTTATTACTAATGTTATATTTATGATATTAAATAATGCTTCCATGATTGTACAATGGATAATTCTATATTCACTAAAAGAAAATGTTGGTGGCTATACATTTAAACAAATTTTATTATTATGGGGCATAGCAGCTGGAACATTTGGCGTTTCGCGTTTCTTTTTCAGTAAAGCATTTTCCCTAGCTGATACAATTAATAGTGGTAAACTAGATGCTTATTTAGTTCAACCAAAGAATGTATTATTATCAGTAATAACATCAGAAGTAGAAGTATCTGCTTTAGGAGATATTTTATATGCCTATATTATGTTATTTATTTATGGATTTACACTTCCAACCTTTTTACTATTTACTATGTTCTGTATTGGTGGTGGCATCATATTAACAGCTATTTCTATTATTTTATCTAGTCTTAGTTTTTGGTTTCAAAAAACAGATGTTATTGCAGATACAGGTAATAGATTACTTACTAGTTTTGCTACTTATCCAGATGGAATATTTAAAGGACTTGCTAAAATATTGTTGTTTACTCTAATTCCAGTAGGAATAGTTAATTATATTCCAGTAGATATTCTAAGTAACTTTAACTTAGGCTTAACAGGTATATTCTTATTTGCAACATTTCTATTAATAACACTAGCTGCTTTCATATTTTATAAAGGATTAAAGAGATATTCATCAAGTAACTTGATGAATGCCAGAATTTAAGGGGGAATAATAATGAAAACTTATCAAAAGATTTTTGAATCTAAAAATATTAATTATATAAAATTAAATAAAGATTTAATAGATGATTACTTAAAGATGGTAAATGATCCAGAAGTAGCAAATAAAATAAGTCATAATCCTAAAAAGTTTACTTATGAAGAAGAATTAACCTGGGTAAATAAAAACTTAGAAGAAAATGCCTTAATATTTTCTATGATAGAAAAGAAAACTAATGAATTTATTGGTAATGTAGAAATAATGCATATAGACGATAATCAAGTAGGAGAAATAGGAATTTGTATTACTGCAAGTATGCAAAACAAACACTATGGAAGAGAAGCTATGCAAACTATTATTAAATATGGGTATGAAAAAATAGGATTAAAGAAGGTAGAATTAAATGTTTATAAAGCCAATCAAAAAGCCATTCACTGCTATGAAAAAGTGGGATTTGTTCAAGATGGAATAGGAAAAACAAAAGACGATATTCACATGATATACAAAGATTAAGAAGAAAGGAAGTAAAATCTATGAAAATAGAAATTAGAAAAATAACAGAAGAAGAAGCAGAAGAGAAAATAGACATTAATGTTAAGGTGTGGTGGACAACATATAGAGGGTTAATACCAGATGAAATTATAGCTAAACTACAAACAAAAACACAAGAAAGAATAGAAAGGCAGAAACAAACAATTCGCGAAAAAAACAATACTTATGGTATCTATGTAGATAATAAATTAGTAGGATTTTCTTCTTATGGACCATCAAGAGATGAAAATTATAAAGATTCCTGTGAAATTTATTCTTGTTATATCTTAGAAGAATACCAAAGACTTCATTTGGGAAGAAAAGTGGTAACAAAAATATTAAAAGACTTTATCCAAGAAGGTTATAAAACAATGATAACCAAATGTTTAGTTGGAAATCCATCTAATAAGTTCCATGAAGCAATAGGTGGACAATTTAAAGGAGTAACTGAATCAGAACTAATGGGTGAGAAAGTTAAAGAAAACGTTTACTATCATGAAGATATAAGAAAATCTTTAATTTTAAATCAACAAAAAGAAGAAAAGTAAAAATGACAACAGACGATAAATATAAAATATTAAAAGAATTTTATAGTAACGGTGAAGAGGATAAAAGATTATATGCAGATAAAGCTCATCATGTAGAGTTTTTAACAACAACACGTTACATTGATAAATTTTTAAAACCAAATGCTAAAATATTAGAAGTAGGAGCAGGAACTGGTGTATATTCTATTCATTATGCTAAAAAAGGTTATCAAGTAAGTTCTTTAGAACTTGTACCAGAAAATATTAAAATTTTAAAAAGTAAAATAACTAAAGATATGAATATTGATGTTACAGAAGGTACCGCCCTAGATTTAAGTTGTTATGAAGATAACAGTTTTGATATGACACTAGTTTTAGGACCACTATATCATTTGTATACAGAAACAGATAAGAAAAAAGCAATCAAAGAAGCTCTTCGTGTAACCAAAAATAATGGCTATATTTATATTGCTTACTTAACAAATGATTCTGTTATGTTAAGTTATGGTCTAAAAAAACATCACTTATTAGATAAAGGTTTATTTGACGAAAACTATAAATTCTATGATAAACCAGAAGAAATATTTACAACTTTTTATGTTGAAGAATTTAATAAGATGATGAATGAATATCCAATAACTCATGTCACAACAGTCGCAACAGATGGATTAAGCGCCATATTACGTGAGTATGTAAATGAATTAAATGAAGAAGAATTTAAAGTTTGGTTAGACTATCACTATAAAAGTTGTGAAAGAAAAGACTTGGTAGGATATAGTTCTCATGTATTATATATAGGAAAAAAAGAAGCTTAAAATAAAATTAAGCTTCTTTTTAATAACTAAAAACCTTACAACCATACTCATATAATAAATCATTAATATCTAATACATTAAATATTTTATTAATAAAACAAAATCTTATAATTAAATCATAAGTATTATTTTTAGGTAAAGAGTATGATGCTGCTTCTAAAAGGTCTTCTAACTCATCTTCTGTCAATTCTAATGCAATACCAAAAAGTATTACAGTTTCTTTACTAGGATGATAATTCTTATCACTTTTTATTTTAGAAAACAATCTTCTATCAATATGTACTTTATTATAGACATCAGCGTCTTTTAATTCTTTTTTATCTATAAACTTAAAAAGTAAAGTTTGAAAGTCACTATATTTATCTTGTTGATTTAAGAATGACTCTATATTATTAGCATTACTAGCTTGATAAGAAGTATCTATTGATTTACTATTTGCCATACTATAGTCTAAATCATCAATATCTTCTTCACTCAAAGACATTATTTTTTCAAAAAGACTAAATTTTCTTTGTTTCTTTTCTTTTAAATTATCATTAATATATTTTCTTAATTCCTTTTTTATATCCATATTAACCTCCAAAGATTAATTATAAAACTATTTTAACATAAAAAAGATAAATGTCGCCTTGAAAGGGACAAAAAGCATAATGAAAAGTTGTATGATGCTATACAAGGAGATGAGGAAAATGACAAAGAAAAAAGAAATTATGGATGTAGTATTTATACTAGATAGAAGTGGTTCTATGGCAGGAACAGAACAAGATACTATTGGAGGATATAATAGTTATATAAAAAAATTTAAAGATAAAAATGCCAAAATAACAACAGTATTATTTGATAACAAATATGAAATGATTCTAAAAAGAAAAGATGTAAAAGAAGTTAGCAAATTAACTGAAAAAGAATATTATGTTAGAGGATGTACAGCTTTACTTGATGCTATTGGGAAAACTATTAATTTTATGGATAAAGAACAAGCAAAAAAAGTAATCTTTATCATAACAACAGATGGATATGAAAATGCATCAACTAAATATAATAAGGAAAAAGTAAAAGAAATGATTAAAGGACATACTAATTGGGAATTTATCTATATAGGTGCAAATATTGATTCCTATAGTGAGGGAGCAAGTCTTGGTATTAATAGGGATAATATTTCTAATTATCAAAAAAATAAAAGAGGAATTTCTAATTTATTCAAATCTATTTTATCAGCAAGTGAAGACTTTTATGAATATAGTTCAATTGATAAATCTTGGAAAAAAGATTTAGAAGATTAAAGTTGATAACATATTTTCTATAAAAAAGACATGTTTTGATATATAATTATATTAGGTGATAATAATGCAAGATTTACCAACTAGGGAAGAGTATCGTAAACAACAAGAAGAACTAAAGAAAAAAAATACTCAACAAGATAATATATCAAAAAGAGAAGAAATAAGGAAAAAAGCCGAAAGCCTAGAACAAAATTATAGACCAAAGAAGAAAAAATTAAGATTTAAAAAATGGGTCATTGCTATTTTCCTTTTATTCTTTTTAAGTCTATTAACAATATCTGGTCTAGAAATTTATAATTGGTTAATTGACAATAATAAGACTAATAACTTACAAGATGATATAGTTGATAATACTAAAATAAAAGAAAAGAAGGATACGAAAAAAACAGAACAAGTAAATCCGCCTGAAGATAAAAGTGATGATTACTGGGACTATATGAAAATGAATCTATTAGAAGTAGATTTTAATGAATTACTTCAAAAAAACCACGATACAGTTGG
>CALVJZ010000056.1 GCA_944332465.1 uncultured Bacilli bacterium
CTACCGCAGGAGTAACATTAGTTGTACTTGGTGTAGGAGTTACACTATTACTTGCAGTAGTAGTTACATTAGGTGTTACTACCGCAGAAGTAACATTGGTAGTTGTACTTGGTGTAGAAGTTACACTATTACTAGCAGTAGCAGTTACATTAGGTGTTACTACTGCAGGAGTAACATTAGTTGTACTTGGCATAGGTGTAACACTAGTAGTAGCTACAGAAGGTTTCACTTCTGCAACTTTTTCATTTTTTACATCTTCTACTTTACCTTTATTTTTACGAGCTAATTCTTTTTGTTTTCTAGCTTCTTCCTTAGCTCTTCTTGCTTCTTCTTTTGCTTTTTGTTTAGCTTCTTTTGCTAAACGTTTTTTCTCAGCAGGACTGTTTTTCAAAGCTTCTTGTCTTGCTAATTCCTCTGCTTTTCTTCTCTCCTCTGCTGCTAATTCTTCAGCTTTCTTTCGTCTTTCATCCATTATCTTTTTCTGTTGATCAATAGAAAGTCCAGCTAAATCAGCATCTATACCAGCTTGTGCTAACTCTTTAGCTTTTTCCATCTGCTTGTTAATAGCATCTTGATTACCACTAACAACAGCCAATACATCATCAGATGAGACAACATCTTTATCTAATTCAGAAAGAGAAGTATCTTTTTCCTCATTCATATAAGCTTCACCCCAATATTCTTATCGTAAAGAATCTATTCTATCTTGAAAAGATTCACTATTTATAATATAACTACCAGCAACTAAAATATCACACTTAGAACACATATCTTTAGTCGTATTTGTAATACCCCCGTCTACACTAATCATAACATGAGAATTATAACTGTCAAGTAAATCTCTCACTTCATCAATTTTTTCTTTAGAACTCGCTATAAAAGACTGTCCACCTTTACCAGGTTCCACACTCATCACAAGTATCATATCTATAATAGGTAAATAAGGTACTAAACTTTTAACAGGCGTATCTGGTTTAATAGCTAAACCACATTTAATACCAAAACTTTTAATAAGTTCTAAACACTCTTCTACTTCATCCATAACTTCAACATGAAAAGTAATATACTCAGTATTTAATTCTGCATATAAAGGAATATACTTTTTAGGATCTTCTACCATTAAATGAACATCTAGTCTTTTATCCGTAAACTTATAAATATTTTTCATCTCACTAAAAGGCATAGTCTTATTAGGAACAAACTTTCCATCCATAATATCTACATGAATAAAGTCTACATCAGTTTCATTTAACTTTTTTAAATCCCTAGGAATATTAGAACTACTTAAAAATGAAGCACTAACTTTCATATGTCGCATCCTCTCCTATAAAATTTAAATAATTTATATATCTACTCTTCATTATATTATTATCCAAAACTTCACGTTTTACCCTACATTCTTCTTCTTTAGTATGCATACAATCCTTATAAGGACAAGGATAATCTCTAAATTCAACAAATGCATCTCTTATTTCACTTTTACTATAAGAATTAAAATCTAAAGCAGAAAAACCAGGAGTATCCATAACTTTTCCTCCAAATAATTCATATAATGTAACAACTCTTGTTGTATGTTTTCCTCTACCTAAAGCTATAGAAACTTCACCAGTCTCTATATCCCAATTTGGATTTAACTTATTTAACAAAGTACTTTTACCAGCACCAGTTTGTCCCGTAAAAACACTAGTTTTATCTTTTAATAACGATTTTATTTTATCTAACTCACTATTATAAACAACAGTATATCCTATACTTTCATAATAATCTAAAGCTTTCTTTATTTCTAAAAACTTATCATCACTAATTAAATCTCTTTTTGTAATACAAATAATTGGTTTAACAGAATGTAACTCCATAAGTATTAATAATTTATCTAATAAGTTTAACGAAAAATCTGGTGATACCAAACTAGTAATTAAAAAAGCTTGATCAATATTACTTACTTTAGGTCTATTAAACTCATTCTTACGTGGTAATATCTTATCTATAACTTTTTTATTTTCATCAAACTCTACAAAATCTCCTACTAAAGGAAGAATCTTTTCTTTACGAAAGATTCCCCTACATTTACAAGGATAAGTTTTATCATTACTCTGTACATAATGTAAATCACTATGAATTTTTACAATCTGTCCTCTCATATTTCCCCCTATTCAGAAACTTCGCCTTCTCCATCAGTTTCTTCTTGTCCATCATCTGGAGCAGGTTCACTAGGTTTAGGTTCTTCCTTTGGTTTCTTAGCTATTGTTACTGTTATAGTTTGCCCTTTAACAATAGGACTACCAGCTGCTCTATTCTGATCTATAACTTTACCTTCTTCATAAGCTGTAGTTTCTTGTTCTTTAACACTAACAGTTAAACCATATTTATCACAGAACGCTTCTACATCAGCTAAAGTCCAACCTTCACCTGCCATATTAGGGAAAGTATCAACTATATTTGGAATATATAAAATAATAGAATCTCCTTCTTTTACTTTACTTCCAGCAGCTAAAGATTGACCAATAATCTCTTGTTCATCATAATCTTTTTCTGAAGCATCTACATCACGTTTTTCAATAGATACATCAAGTCCATATTGTGTTTCTAATATAGTTTGAACCTCAATATAATTTCTACCTGTATAATCTTCAATCTCAAAAGTCTCTTCTCCACTAGAACGATAAATTGTTACTTTTGTTCCTTCTTTTACACTTCTACCTTTAGCAGGATCAGTTTTAACAACTCTATTTTTCTTTATCTTAGAAGATGGAACACTCTTAATATTAGTACGTACTTCAAGACCAGCCTCTTGTAGTTTCTTTTCACATTGACTTATCTTATCTCCACTACAATCTGGTACTATAACAGGTTTACTAGCTGTAACAGCAGGAACTATAAAAGCTACTGTCACAATACCAAGTATTAAAACCGCAAACACTACAGATAAAATAATAATTATTTTCTTACGTTTTTTATCATCAACATCTTCAATCTTAGTAGCAATTTCTTCTTCCTCTTCATCTTTTTCTAAATCTTCTAATTTCTTCAAATTCTTCGTATTATCATTTTCATGCTCTGGATATGGATATTTATATGGAGCTTCATTAATACGATCATCATCCAAAGCAGTTAATAAATCCTCATGCATCTGTCTTGCATCATCATATCTATTTTTAGGATTTTTAGCTGTTGCTCTCATAATAATATTCTCAATACTTTGAGGAATTGATGGATTATCATCTCTTACACTAGGAAGTGGATCTCTCATATGTTTTAATGCAATCTCTACTGCATTATCACCTTTAAAAGGAAGACTTCCTGTAAGTAACTCATAAAAGATAATACCCATTGAATAAATATCACTTTTTATTGTAGAACCTTTACCACTAGCTTGTTCTGGTGGTAAATAATGAACTGAACCCATGACAGAATTAGTCTGTGTTAATTGTGTAGCATTAAGTGCCATCGCAATACCAAAATCTGTAATCTTAATTTGTCCATCATCTTTAATCATAATATTTTGTGGTTTTAAATCACGATGAATAATATATGAATCATGAGCATGTGCCATACCATCAGTAAGCTGCAACATAATATCTATTGCTTCTGATAAAGTAAGACTTCCACGTTTTTTTAATAATTGTTTTAAAGTAATACCATCTACATATTCCATTACTATATAATAAACGCCCTCATCTTCACCAACATCATACATCTCCACAATATTAGGATGTGCTAAACTTGAAGCTGATAAAGCTTCACGTTGAAAACGTCTAACAAACTTTTCATCACTAGACAAATCCCCACGTAAAATCTTAATCGCTACATTACGGTCTAGTATTGTATCATAGCCAAGATAAACATTGGCCATACCACCTTCACCAATAGAACGAATAATCTCATAACGATCATTTATCTTTTGCCCCTTTGTAATCATTATTCGTCACCTTCCTCATCACGAACTAAATACGCAACCGAAATATTGTCAGTTCCCCCTCGATTATTCGCTTTTTGTATTAAACGTATAACTTTATCTTCAACATCTAAATCACTAAGTAACACTTTTTCAATTTGATCTTTATCTAACATATTAGTTAGACCATCACTAGATAAAAGTATTTCTGAAATATCCATATCACAATCAAAAATATCTACTTCTACTTTTGTAGCCGCACCAAGTGCTTTCATTAATACATTCTTTTTAGGATGTACACTAGCTTCCTCTTTTGTAAGTTCACCAGCACTAACTAATAAATTAACTAATGTATGGTCGTATGTAACTTTATGTAGTTTTTCATCTTTCATAACGAAACCACTAGAGTCCCCTACATTACCAAACAATAAATAATCTTTAGTAAGAATCGCAAGAACTAATGTAGTACCCATCCCCTTACTTTCAGGATGTGTTTTTTCGTGTTGAAAAATAAGTGTATTAATTTCACTAAATGCATCTCTTATCCAATTAACAGCATCAACCTTACTCATATTTAAAAAAGTTTCTTTAAAATATTTACCTAAATAACCTATCGCAATAGAACTAGCTACTTCTCCTGCAGAATGTCCACCCATTCCATCAGCAATAGCCATTAAATAATCATCATTTTGGTTTTTAACAATAATAACACTATCTTCATTATGACTGCGTACTTTACCAGCATCTGTTAAATAAAAAGATCTCATAACTCCTCCTTCTTACTTCTAAGTTGTCCACAAGCAGCACTAATTTTGCTACCAAACTCCCTCCTGATTGTAACACCAAGTCTATTCTTTTTAAGTATATCATAAAACTTCATAATTTGAACAGTATTACTTCTCTTAAATTCCAAATTATTTGTTTCATTATAAGGTATTAAATTAACATAACAATTTAAATGACCAACTAACTTCACTAACTCTAAAGCACATTCCAAACTATCATTAACTCCCGCTAACATTATATATTCAAACGTAATACGACGATTAGTCTTTTTTAAATATAACTCTAATGCAGGTATTAACTTTTCTAAAGGATACGCTTTATTTATAGGCATAATCTTATTTCTAAGTTCATTATTAGGAGCATGAAGACTAATAGCTAAATTAATCTGTAATGGAAATTCACTAAACTCTAATATTTTAGGAACTATACCACATGTAGAAACAGTAATATGTCTAGCCCCAATAGAAAGACCTTTAGGATGATTAATAATAGTTAAAAACTTTAATAAATTATCATAATTATCAAAAGGTTCTCCTATACCCATTACAACAACATGACTAATTCTTTCGCCTAAATCTTCTTCTATCATAAGTAATTGTGTAACCATTTCATAAGTCTCTAAATTACGTACTCTTTTTCTTCTACCAGACTCACAAAAACGACACCCCATATTACAACCAACTTGACTAGATACACACACACTATTACCATAATCATGTCTCATTAAAACAGCTTCAATATGTTCACCATCACTAAGTTCAAATAAATACTTACATACATCAACATCACGTTCTACCGTAACAAGTTTTAACTTAGAAAAAGAAAAATCACTTGCTAACTGTTCTAACATATCTTTTTTTATATCAGTAATTTCACTAACAGAAGAAATTCTCTTTTCATATAACCATGAAAACAATTGATCAGCATGAAACTTCTTAGAACCATGACTAATAAAATATTCTTCCATCTCTCCTCTTGTTAAATTATATATATTCATCGTATCACTCCAATATCTATATTATACAACAATTATCAGAAAAAACATACTACAACAAAAAAGAGTTCCCAAATTCAGGAACTCTATCAAATCGATAACTAGTTTGTGTGGTAGAATCGGCTATTATGACAATACCTCTATCAAGCCGCTCTTCTACCCAAGATTGAGAAGTGCTATCTTTTACGATAACAATAATATTATAATTTACTCCAGTAAACATAAAAGTATCTTGACGAATATATGAAGATCTGAGCGTCGAATTACTTATATCTAAATATGTTAGACTACGACAGTAACCAAACATAGAAGCTACATTACTTACATGGGACATATCGAAATTACTTAAATCTAAACTGGTTAAACTGCTACAGCCAGAAAACATATAATATGTACTGCTTATATCCGAAGTACCAAAACCACTCACATCTAAACTGATTAAACTGCTACAATCCTGAAACATCATATCTATATACCTAACATTTGATATATCAAAATTGCTTAAATCTAAACTGGTTAAACTGCTACAATTTTTAAACATTTCAGACATGTAAGTCACATTCGAAGTATCAAAATTGCTTAAATCTAAACTGGTTAAACTGCTACAATTTTCAAACATAGACCGCATATCCGTTACTTTTGAAGTGTTAAAGCGACTAACATCTAAATTTGTTAAACCACTACAATTATAAAACATATAACTCATATTCGTTACTTTTGAGGTATCAAAATGACTGACATCTAAATTTGTTAAACCACTGCAACCAGAAAACATATAACTCATACTTGCTACATTTGTTGTATCAAAGTGACTAACATCTAAACTCGTTAAACCACTACAACCAATAAACATATAACTCATACTTGTTACCTTAGATGTACCAAAATTACTGACATCTAAATTTGTTAAACCACTGCAACCACCAAACATTTGACTCATATTCGTCACATTCGATGTATCAAAGTGACTAACATCTAAATTTGTTAAACTTCTACAATTATAAAACATACCATACATATTTGTTACGTTTGACGTATCAAAATGACTTACATCTAAACCGGTTAAACTTCTGCTATTATAAAACATATCATACATATTTGTTACGTTTGATGTATCAAAATGACTTACATCTAAACTGGTTAAACTTCTGCAACCATAAAACATAGAACCCATATTGGTCACATTTGATGTATCAAAATGACTAACATCCAAACTAGTTAAACCACTACAGCCATTAAACATATAGCTCATACTTGTTACATTTGTTGTATCAAAGTGACTAACATCTAGATTAGTTAAACCACTACAACCTCTAAACATATAGCTCATGCTTGTTACATTTGTTGTATCAAAGTGACTAACATCTAAATTTGTTAAACTACTACAATGTCGGAACATAGAACTCATATCCGTCACTTGTCTTGTATATAAATAAGTTAAATCTATGGACTCCAAAGAAGAAAAACCATTACTAGAGCTACTTCCACCAAACAAGTAACTAGAATTAGGGTTAGCCACAATTCCTCTTTGTCCTCCTATGGTTACTTTGTAGGTTCCTTCTCCTCTTCCGTCATCTTCAATATATGCAATCACACTTCCATCTCCTGCTGCCGATACATCCCAATATTCTATCGCAGTATTTGGTATTTCTAAATTATCTTTTGTCACAATAGATGTAACCTTACTCTTATATGTACTACTATGATAATCCGTAGAACTAGAAGTATATTGAGTATACTGTTTCATAATTGATATGCCCTCTATATTTACTATTCCATCCATTGACTTGGCTATCGTTACCTTGGACCACTCTGCTCGGATAGTCACATCCTCCTCTGGCATGATAAAATAGTCTTCTCCTACTCTAGTCACATCTTGATTCGCGATTTCCCATCCTTTAAATTCATATCCTGCACAACTAGGTTGTTCTTCTGTAATCGATACCGTATCAAATACTGAATAGTTGATAGTCTCCGGTACATTATTTACCGTACATCCATCTGGAGCATTGCCATCATAAATGACTTGATAATTATCTGCAAGTACTGGAGTTAACGTGCTGTTAACATCTTCATCTTGCCCTTGAATAGAAGAGATGATCTCTTCACTTTCGTTGGTTGGGTATATTCCTCCTTGCCCTATATATTCATCTTTTAAGACTATATCCATGGTTAACTTTGCATCTCTTCCAGATTTAAA